>CAYVVX010000619.1:0-3759 GCA_964455315.1 uncultured Planctomycetales bacterium
CTGGAAGGACGACACCATCGGCCGGCTGGTGCGCGATCCGCGGATCGTCGACCTGGTGGCGCCGCTGATGGGCGGCGAGCGCATCTCGCTGTTCACCAGCAAGCTGGTGTTCAAGCCGCCGGGATCGCGGCAATGGGTGCCTCTGCATCAGGACTATCCGCGGAACGCCGAGGCGGCAAACAAGCCGGAGATCTGGCTGGCGATCGACGACGCGGATGAGTACAACGGCTGCCTTCGGGTGGTGCCCGGCAGTCACGCGGACGGAGCCATCCCGCACGTCGCCAGCAAGGTCGAGTACATGAGCCTGGAGATCGAAAACCACGATGCCTGGATGGCTCGATCCGTGCCGGTTCCGGTCCGCGCCGGGCAGGCGGTGGTGTTCAACACCCGTATCGTTCACGGTTCGCTGGCTTCCCGGGACAACCGGCCGCGGCGGGCGTTCGTGCTGGCGTACCAGGACTGTGAGGACGCCAAACCGGCCCGCGGCGAGCCGATCATCGTCCTCGAACGACACGACTGACCCTTGCGACAAAGGAATGCCGGCATGATGGTTGCGCCGCCGCCGCTGGATCGGCTTCGAGCCGACGATACGACCTGGGGCACGAACTTCGTCGATCCCCACGAGGATACCGTCATCATCGATCCCCAGCTTCCGGCCGATGAGGCCGAGCCGGCGGCCTCGACGGCGCGGCTTCCCCGGAGCAAGCGGGTCGCGTTCCTGGTGATCGCGCTGTCGCTGGCCGGTCTGCTGGTGGAAGGGATGACACGGATCGGGCTGCGCGTGCTGGCGCCGGCCCGCTATCGACAGTTGGCATGGTCGCCGGAACAACAGTGGGCCGCGTCGCGATGGGAGCGGCATCCCTACCTCAGCTACATTCCCCGACCGAACTGGCGCGAGGGGACCTGGTCGCACAACAGCCTGGGCATCCGCGGGCCGGAGATCGAGCTGCCCAAGCCGCCGGGCGTTTTCCGCATCGTGTGCCTGGGCGGATCGACCACCTACGGCGCCTGGATCAAGGATGACGCGGCCACCTACCCGGCCCAGCTCGGGCGGGTGCTCCGCGAGGATTACCAGCACGGGAACATCGAGGTGATCAACGCGGGCGTGGAGGGATACACCTCGCACGAGTCGGTCATCAACCTGTCCCTGCGGCTCCTGGACCTGGAGCCGGACATGATCCTGGTCTACGACAACATCAACGACGTGTCCGCCCGGCTGGTCCGACCGGATGCGTACCACGGGGACAACACCGGCTCCCGCCAGCCCTGGGAGGTGCCGGAGCGGGCCTGGTGGGAGCATGCCTGCACGCTGGCGCTGCTGGCCGACAGCATCGCGCCCAGGCCCTGGAAGGCCGGCCTGTGGGGCTTTGTGGAAGCTCCCACGTCCGGGCAGGCCGTCGAGACGGAGGACGACTACGCGCCCATTGGCGGCAAGCCGCTGGCGGTGCTGGCGGCCAACCCGCCGACGCCGTTCGCCCGTAACCTGCGCAGCCTCGCCGCGATCGCCCGTGCCAACAGCGTCACCTGTGTCTTCGCGACCTTCGCCTACTCCGACGCATTCAACAACTGCCTCTCGACCGCGCACTACCGCACCGGCATCGCCGAGCACAACGACATCGTCCGCAGGATCGCGGCGGAGTCGCGCCTGGCCCTGATCGACTTTGCGACGATGATGCCGCCCGATCGGGAGTACTTCGTCGACGGCTCGCACGTCAACGAACGCGGAGCCCGTGTCCAGGCGGAAACCTTCGCCCGCGCGCTCGAGGACGCCGGGCTGTTGCCGGCGAAGTGAGCCCGCTCACGCGAACCCCCGAACCGGTCCGATAATACCGCCGCCTTCAAGCGTACCCGTGCAGGAATCGCCTCCCGTTTATGGGGCGAACCTCAATTGGAGCCCGGGAACATCCGACAAACATGAGCCGGGCGCATGAGCCGGTTCGCCGATGGATCGGCGACCGCGTCCCGCACCGCGACGCCGCATCACGAGGATCGCCGGCCGCATGAATTCTTCGCCCCCGACGCTGTGTTGTGAAGCCGTCGGCCGGGAGGTTCCGCATCCGCGGGCTTCCACGGCGGAAGCCCCCGGACTTCGCGCCGGCGAGGCCGCACCTGACCTGCCGGCCGGCTGCCCCGAACTGATCATCGAGCCGCCCGCCGGGTGGCAGCCGATCCAGTTCGGCGAGTTGTGGCGGTCCCGTGAACTGCTGGCGTTTTTCCTCTGGCGCGACATCAAGATCCAGTACAAGCAGACCGTGCTGGGGCCGCTGTGGGCGGTGCTGCGGCCCGTCGCGAACATGCTGGTCTTCTCGGTGCTGTTCGGCACGCTGGCCAGGATCCCCTCGGAAGGTCTGCCGTATCCGCTGTTTGTGTACGCCGGCCTGCTGCCGTGGGCACTGTTCAGCCACGCGGTGAGCGAATCGAGCATGAGCCTGGTGAGCCACGCGCATCTGCTCAGCAAGGTGTACTTTCCGCGGCTGTTGCTGCCCATCTCGGGATGCGGCGGCGCCGTGGTGAACTTCGGCGTGGGCATGGTCATTTACGCGGGGTTGATGCTGTTCTATGGCCAGGCCCCGGGCGCCGGCGTGCTGCTTCTGCCGGTGCTGATGCTGCTGACCGTGCTGGCGGCGCTGAGCGTGGGCTGCCTGCTGGCGTCGATGGCGGTGATGTACCGCGACGTGCGTTTCGTGGTCGGCTCGCTGCTGCAGTTGTGGATGTACGCCACTCCGGTGGTGTACCCGACCACGCTGATTCCGGAGCGTTTTCGCTGGCTGCTGGAGCTGAACCCGATGACCGGGATCATCCGCGGATTCCGCAGCGCCCTGCTCAATCAACCCGTGGACGTGAGCGCCCTGCTCGGTTCGGCGGCGTTCATCCTGGCGATGCTGCTGCCGGCGATGTACGTGTTTCGGCGCACCGAGCGAAACTTCGCGGATGTGGCGTGAATGAGTGTTGAGTACGGACAGGAGTGCGTCAACTCATTGACGCACGAATAGACGGATCTCGTGCGGCAATGAATTGCCGTACTCCTGGCAACTGGCGGCGACAACATGCCCACGGTGATCGAGGTTGAGCGGATCGGCAAGCAGTATCGGGTGCCTCCGCGCGTCCAACGGGACACGGCGGCGGGCCGCTCGAACTGGTTCGGCCGCGGCATCCGGCGCTGGTCCACGCCGTGCGGGTCGACGCCGGATGAAACCGCTTTTCAGGCCCTCAGCGACGTCTCCTTCGACGTCCGACGCGGCGAGGTCATGGGCATCATCGGGCGCAACGGCGCCGGCAAGTCCACGCTGCTCAAGATCCTCTCGCGGATCACGCCGCCCTCCTCCGGGCGGGTGCGCATGCGCGGGCGGGTGGCCAGCCTGCTGGAGGTCGGCACCGGGTTCCATCGCGAGCTGACCGGGCGCGAGAACATCCAGCTCAGCGGGGCCCTGCTGGGCATGAGCCGGGCGGAGATCGCCTCCCGCTTCGACGAGATCGTCGCCTTCGCCGAGGTGGACCGCTTCGTGGACACGCCGGTCAAGCACTACTCCAGCGGCATGTACGTTCGCCTGGCCTTCGCGGTCGCGGCCCACCTCCAGCCGGAGATCCTGCTGGTCGACGAGGTGCTGTCCGTCGGCGATGCGGGTTTTCAGAAGAAATGCCTCGGCAAGATGGAGGACGTCTCCCGGCAGGGGCGCACCATCCTGTTCGTGTCGCACAACATGGCCGCGGTGCAGGGGCTGTGCACCCGCGGATGTTTCCTCGAGTCGGGGCGGGTGG
>CAYVVX010000620.1:0-3758 GCA_964455315.1 uncultured Planctomycetales bacterium
TATGAAGAGTTCGCGGCTCGGCGGCGGGCCATGCTGGAGGCGGAAGGAGAGCGGGCACAGGAAAAGGCACTGGAGGATGCGGCTCAGAAGCTGCCGATCCCGAAGCCGAAGCGAGGGCGGCGGAAATGATCAGGCCGCGGTGCGAGGTCCTGGCGAAACGTCCGACCGGGGCGGCGGTCGAGCCGGCGACAGCGTTGTGCGCGAAGGCTGAATCAATCTCGCGGGAAGGGCCGACTCGGAGGCCGGCCGCTACGGGGAGCATGTCCGGCATGGGGTTCGAGGCGGCGGAGCAGGGCAGGCGGATATGGGGAAGCGTCCGGCACGGGAGCAGGACGCTGCCATCGGTTTGAGGCGCGCATGAAGAAGGCACGCTCCCGGGGAGGAAGCGTGCCTCTCGGACGGACATCAGCCTTCAGACGGTCGCGGAGGGGAGGGTGGGTGACGCGCCTCGCGCGGCCGGGCCGATGCCAACTCAACGTCCGTAGCGGGACAGGTATCGTGAGCGGGTGGCGGTCGCCATCACCCGCGGGCTGCTGTTGGCGTGGGTCCGGGCCACGACCCGGCCGCCGCCGACGGTGTCGCCGGTGGCGTAGGCGGTCGCGTCACCGCCGCGGCGGTCGCTGCGGGTGGTGCCGCCGGCCTCGACCGAGCGGGCCAGGCCGCCGGTGGCCAGCGCGCCGCCGTAGCTGCTGTTGACCTCGCCGTCGCGACCGATGCTCATGTTGAAGGTGCCGGCATATGCGGGCCCGAGCCTGGGGGCGATGGCGTGGCTGAAGGAGACATCCAGCCCGTCGCGATCGACGCCCACGGCCAGCCCGCGGGCCAGGTTCACGTCGCCGGTGGTGCTGTTGGTCCGGGCGAAGCCCCGGTCACCGGTGTAGTTCGCGGTCGCCCCGGCGGTCCCGGGAAGTCCGTAGCCGTTGTTGGCGTTCGCACTGGTGGAGGCCGTCCCGGCCATCGCGGCTCCCGCCATCGCGGTCGCCATCATCCACCCCATCACACTGGTCATCTTGCGGTTCATGGCACTTCTCCTGTCTTCTCACAAGGGTCCTGGGTTGTCCCTGTCCCGATCGAAGTTACTGCTCCTGCATCCTGGGTCCGGCGGAGGGGATCACTCGACCCCGCTCCGCCGGGGTTGTTCCGTTGTCTTCTTCAGCGCCGGATCTCGACGCCGACCGCACGGCTGCGGCTGTGGCCGAGGTAGTTCCCGCGGCTGACCGAGGTGGCCCGCACGTTGCTGTTCCGCATCGGGCCGGCGACGGACACGCCGTAGCCGTCGGAGGTGGCGCTGGCCCGGTAGCCCGCCACGCTGTCGGAGAGCACCCGGCTGGTGGCGACACCGCCGTAGGCGTCGGAGAGCGAGTCGCTACGGCTGACCGCGCGTCCGCCCCAGGTGCCGCGGCTGACCGCCTCGCTGTCGCTGGTGGCGTGGCCGAACCGGCTCAGCGCGGTGGAGATCGACTCGCTGCGGGCCACGCCGCCGCGCGATCCGGTGGCGTCGGCCAGGCTGTTGCTCACCGCCACGCCGCCGATCGCACCGGCCAGGCTCTCGCTGGTGGCGATGGCGCTGCCGCCCCAGAGGCCGCGGGCGTCGGCGGTCGAGTTGCTGATGGCCAGCCCGCCGAGGTCGGCCATCGCCACCGCGTCGCTGGACGCGTATCCGCGGCGGTTGCCGAAGGCCGAGGAGTTGGCGATGGCCCGCCCGCCGTTGGCCGCGCCGGCGTAGGCAGTGGAGTCGGCGTTGCCGGTGGCGGTCGCGTTGGCGCTGGCCGAGCCGCCGTTGCCGGCCACCGAGACGGCGGTGGCGGAGGCCCCGAAGGCGACGGTCGCGCCGGACATCAGGACGGAAGCCGCGGTGAAGAGTCTGCGTTTCATGGTCGTTCTCCTTCTCCTGGCGAGGCCCGAATCGGAGCGTCGGTCGCGGCCATCCCGGCCGCCTGCCTTCCCGCTCGCTCCACACCGGGGTAGACACGATCTTCGGGACAATAGTTAGCACATAGAAACTATTTTCCTTGGGAAAGTTTTCACGAATTCTCAATCTGGAATCGGCTCTGGCGCTATCAGGAATGCGATTCTCACGCCGGGCGAGGGGGCATCGCGGGAAATCTTGTTTGACCGCCGGACCCGGGCAGCGGTATGCATGGGCGGCGGCGATCAGACGGCGAGGTGGAATCGCGCCCGTGGGGCCTGAGGAAAGCTCCCGTCGGCTGCCTGCTCTGTAAGGAAAGGAGACACCATGATCAGGAGCGTCTGTGTGCTGAGCCTGCTCGGCGTGCTGGGGGCGACGCTGGCCGCGAGCGCACCGTCGTCGGCTCCATCAGCGGGTCCGCAGGACGCCCCCGTCGGAACTCCGGTGCGCGCGAAGCCGCGGGTCATCGTTTCGACGGATATCGGGGGCAGCGACCCGGATGACTTCCAGTCCATGGTTCACTACCTCGTCTACGCGGATCGCTTCGAGACCGAGGGTCTCATCTCCTCGCCACCCCACGCGGGGCGGATGCGGCACATCCACGAAGCGCTGGACGCCTACGAGCAGGATTATCCGCTGCTGCGCGATCACGCGCCGGGCTTCCCGACTCCGGCGGCGCTGCGCGCGGTGACCAAACAGGGGCATGTCGATCCCGCCCCCGAAGCCGGCTACAGCCAACCGTCCGAAGGTTCGGAGTGGATCATCCGACAGGCGGAACGCGACGACGACCGGCCGTTGTACATCCTGGTGTGGGGCTCCATCACCGACGTGGCCCAGGCACTTCACGACGCGCCCGGGATCGAGAGCAAGCTTCGCGTGTACTCGATCGGAAGCTGGAACACGCGGCTCGACCCCCACGCCCGCGACTACCTCTACAAGCATCATGAGAAGCTCTGGTGGATCGAGTCCGACACCACCTTCCGGGGCATGTACGTGGGCGGGGATCAGGCCGGCGATCTCGGAAATCTCGCCTTCGTGAAAGCCCACGTCCGCGGCCACGGGGCCCTCGGCGACCTGTTCTGGAAGAAGAAGCGGGACATCAAGATGGGCGACACGCCCTCGGTGACCTACCTGCTGTGGGGCGACCCGGACGACCCGACCACGGATCACTGGGGCGGTCGGTACCGGCGTGACCCCCTTCGCCCGCATTACTGGAGCGACATCAGGGGGCCCGAACTCAGGGAGGCCGACGGCTACGACGGGGCCAGGACGGTGAACCGCTGGCGGGCGGATTACCTGCGCGACTGGCAGGCGCGCATGGACTGGCTGCGGCGGTGAAGTGCCTGCGGACGCCCCGTGGACGAAAGCGCTTCAGGAAAGCGAGAACCTTCAGGTTCCTATGTCATGTTCAGGAACGGGGTACTGGATCGCAAGCCAAGCTCCTGAACCCTCGACCGTTCGCCTCACCCTATCCGCCCGCCTTGAGCCGCTCCAGCGGATTCTCCCAGTAATCCGCGTATTTCTTCTGCAGGTCGTCGAGCGATGCGCCGCCGGTGTCGATGGGGTATTGCCCGTGCTCGTGGACGTAGTCGTACATGGCGATGACGTTCCTGGCCCGGGTCTCGGCCAGGATGTTGTGGATCTGGTTGAACACGAAGCCGCCGCCGGGGGCCAGGATCCGCAAGCGGCGCTGCACGTCCTCGATGACCTGCTCGGTGCTGCCCTTGAACAGGATCGAGTGGGTGTCCGAGCCGGCTCCCCAGATGGTGATCTCCCTGCCGAACCGCTTCTTGATGATGGCCGGGTCCATGCCCGCGGCGTCGGTCTGGACCGGGTTAAAGGCCTGTAC
>CAYVVX010000621.1:0-221 GCA_964455315.1 uncultured Planctomycetales bacterium
TGCCCGCCGGATCGGTGTCCGGCAGGAGAATGACTCTGAATCGCTTACCAGCCAGCCTTGGACAAGTCCTGATCCGCCTTCCGCTTCCGCCGCTCATCCGTCGCGGGCTTCTCGCCGGTGCGGTCGGCTGTGAGCCGATCTGCGAACCGCTGCAGCGCCTGGACGCTGGTGAGCCGCGCCCCACCAGCCTTGATATACTCCAGCCTGATTCCCCTGGTACC
>CAYVVX010000621.1:231-3752 GCA_964455315.1 uncultured Planctomycetales bacterium
CTCGCTCCATCCACCGCCAGACCGTGCACGCACTCGGCCGCGTAGGCAGCCGCTTGGCAGCCTCCGCCACGGTCAACAGCGTCTCATTCTCCAGGTCTACCATCGCCCAGCCTCCGCCTTGCATTCCTTGACGATCTTCGGCACAAGGGAAGCATATACCACGCGCCGGAACGGCAGGCAGGGCGTAGGAATTAATTCCGGCACAGCGCACGAAAAGCCCCCGTTCCTTAGTGAACAGGGGCCCTTTTTTCTCGACGGAATTTATTCAGCGGGCTTGACGTGTTTTTTTCCGGCGCTTCCTGGTGTTGTCTACCGCCCTCCTGATAGCCTCCGCGGTTACGGTTTTCCCGCGCAGCGTGCCGATCTCGCGGGCCCCATCCTCGTAATCCCGTACACTCCCCGCATCCCGTAGGGCGTACCACCGGTCCGCGAGATCAGCCTCCCATTCTGCGTCAGCATCTGTACTGCCCTTCGGCCGTCCCCGCCCACGCTTCGGCGGTTCCGTCACGAGCATCTTCACCAACAGATCGGCCGCGGCCCGCAGCCGGGTGATGATCTGCTCCTCAGTCTCCTGGAGCGGCCGCATCGCGGGCGACCTCGATAGTCCGGCACAATGGGAATACACACGACCGAGCCGGTCCAGTGTTTGGCGCAGGCAGTGCCTCAGTTCAGGGCTCCACCCATCGCGGACCGCCAGCGTGTACCACATGGCCAGCCGCCCCGGCTGGCGATCACCTTCATGTAACAGCGGGGCAACCAGGGGGCACAGGCCAGAGCCAAGCCCGCCAGACTCGATGCCGTCGGCCACGCCGCGGACCTGATCGGCCACGCGCACCACGTTGGCGGCCGTGCATGGATGCCCGCCCCCGGCTGCTTGTTGACTGGAAGTTGTGGACATGATCCGGCTCCTGTTCCGGTTCCTGGGGTGAAAGAGAGGGCGGGGGGAGGCGAGCCAGGAAACTCGCGTTCGGGAGCTACCCTATCCCCGCCGCCGCCAATACCATTGTCCTCTCAGCCCACTTCCGCCGCAATCCGCGCTGCCCGCTCATCGCGGGCATGGGTGTAGATGTCCGTCGCCCGAAGGCTCGAATGGCCCAGCGCCGCCTGTGCCGCTTCCTTCCCGAACTTCCCTTCGATGTAGGTTGCCGCGGTGTGCCGAAGCTGGTGGGGATGCCAGCAGTGGGCCTTGCGCCACTCGGACCGCTTCCCCTTCCGCCAGGCCTTCGCCTCCGGGGTCAGCTTGTCCGGCGTCCGCGCCTTCCCACAGGGCTCCTGGTACTCCGCGGGCCTCTCGAAGGCCTGCTCGCACGCCCGTTGAATCGCCCGGTAGTAGCTCGATACGGTGAACCGCTCCCCCGGCCTGCGTTGCGGACGGCGCCGCCGGCGATCCCGCTGTGAGGGCTGAACCTTTGACTTGCGGGCCAGCCGCTTCGCCGCCTGCCACTCCGCGACGGCGTCGGCCGGGCTGAACAGGTAGGCGTTCAGGTCCGGTTTCAGGAACTCGGACACCACCGCCTGGGCCCGCTTGCCGAGAAAGATGACCCGCTTCTTACCCCGCCGCTTGTTCTTGTGGGTCTGCGGACGGTACTGCCAGACCGCCTTGTCGGTGTTCAGGTCGGCGCCCCGCATCTGGCATATCTCCCCCGGTCGCGCCGCAGTCAGCAGTTGCAGTTCCACCATCGCCCGCACCTGCCGACTCAGGTACGGCTTGACCGCCTCCACCTTGCTGATGGCCACGTCGGTCACCGGGTCTGATTCATGGACGCCGTACTCCCCCTCCCGCAAGCCCTTGAGCATCAGCAGCGCCGCATCCGGCCGGCAGACCTCCTCTTCGATGGCCCACCTGAACAGCCGCTTGACCCGGCCCACATTGTCGTTGACGTAGGTCCGGGCGAACCCGCGTTCGATGAGGCTCAGCCGGTACTGCTTCAACGCCCGGATGCCGAAGGAGGAGACGGCCACGGAACCGAACCGCTCGCGAAGCATCCGCATCGCCAGGGCAATCCCGGTCTGCTCCTTCGTGGCCGTGCCGTCGGGCAGGATGTAGTACCGTTCGACGTGCTTCCGGTACAGGTTGATGAGTTCCGAGATGGTCAGGGCCTGCGCGTCATCCTCATCCGGCAGCCGCCGGCCAGACGCCAACCACTCGGCAATCACCCGGTCGTATTCGACGCGGGCAGCCTTGGAGCCGTACCGGCCAAGGTAGACATCCCGTCCATTCAGGGTGACCACGGCGCGGCCGCTGGGCTTGTGTAACCGGCAGGCCGGCGTCCGGGTCTGCGGATTTTTTTTCGCGGATCTGACGGATGACATCGCGGTCCCTCGATTCTCCCGGGGGGTCTGAATCCGGTAATTACCGGGTTCCGGGGTTTCGAGCCGCGCTGTCCTCCGTCGGACAGGTGCCCTAAGTCAAGGGCTCGGCGTGGTTTACGGATAGCGGGTGAAGGGGGTCGAACCCTCGACATTCACGTTGGCAACGTGACGCTCTACCACTGAGCTACACCCGCACTGCCAGACCAGCAATATAACCCAATCTTCTTCGGTTTCAACTCCCGCCGGGACCACCGCGAAGCCCGGGGATCACGGCACATTCCGCGGCTCCGGCTTGCATCACGGCCCAGGTGCCGGCCGTTTCGGGCGGGGGCATCCGCGTTCCAAGTGGTGCCGTCACGGTGGTCCATGTGTCAGGCCGACGCCCCCTGCATGCATGTCGAGGGCTCAACAGGCCTGGCTTTCCGGCCGGCCGGGGGCTGACGCGCGCTGAGACGGCCCGAGACCAGGCCATCGGGTGGGCAAACGCCCCAGAATATCGTCCTCTCCTCGGGAGGCCGGTCTGCCACAGGATTGATTCCTCTGGGCCAGGCTTGGCGGAAGAGCAGGGTTTTCCAGAGCAAATAAAACCGTCTCTTTAATAAAACAACCATCACAACAAGAATTTGCTCCCGGCTCGCACCGAAGGCGGCACGGGGTGATTTCCGCTCTGTTTAATCGCGCACACACGTTATAATCTTTAGAGAGAAGCGGTAGGGAATCATTGACTTGAAATGAAGTTCGTCCGAGTATTTAATAGGAACACGCGGAGTCGCCCCGGGTGAGGTTCCTGCAGGCACCATCCCAAGCCCAGGCAACACACCCTGATATTACCTGATACGGAGGTCCCCGTGAGAACTGCCCGCCCCACCTTGCGTCGCACCGGCTTCACTTTGATTGAAGTTCTTGTCGTGGTCGCGATCATCGCCCTGCTGATCGCCATCCTGCTGCCCTCGCTTCAGCGGGCCAGGGCCCAGGCAAGGCAGTCGGTGTGTCTGAGCAATCTGCATCAGTTCGGGTTGGCGCTGTCGGCGTACGCGGTTTCCTGGAAGGACGTGGTCCCGCGCGGGGCCAGCCCACACGAAACAAACTGGCAACACCTGGTTGTGAAGATGTTCGCGGCCAACAACAAGACCTACCAGTTTGTCAATGACATCCCCTTCCAGAACATGGGCGTCTTTCATTGTCCCGAGCGACTTCAGACCTATCCC
>CAYVVX010000622.1:0-3739 GCA_964455315.1 uncultured Planctomycetales bacterium
GTTCGCTCATGGGCGGCAGGCGGCCCCCGGTTCAGTCGACCCGCGTCGGCGGCGGCTGGAAGGAGGCCCGATGGGCTCCGGCAGCCCTGACCAGGTCGGCCAGGACGTCGGGGTGCTTCTTCGCGACGTCATACTTCTCGGAGGGGTCCACTTCCAGGTTGAACAGCAGCGGCGGATCGTGGGCCGCCTCCTCACCGCGATAGCCCGGGCGGGTCTTGAAGTGGATCTTCCACGGCCCCTTGCGGAAGGCCCACAACTCGGCTCCGCGGTAGAACTGCATCACGTCACGGCGTACCATCCGGGCGCCCACCGTGCCGGGCGGCGTGAACAGCACCCCACGCAGGTCGACCCCGTCGATCACCCGGTCCGACGGTACCTCCCCGCCGGCCAGCAGTACCGCGGTGGTGAACAGATCCATGGTCGCGCCGAGTTCGGTGGTGATGACGCCGGCGGGGATCTTGCCCGGCCACCAGGCGATGGCCGGCTCGCGCATGCCGCCTTCCCAGGTAGAGCCTTTGCCCTCCTTAAGCAGTCCGGCCGAGCCGCCGTGAGCGTCCTTGATCAGCCAGGGCCCGTTGTCGCTGGTGAAGAACACGAAGGTGCGATCGGCGATGTTGAGATTACGGATGGTATCCAGCACCGCGCCGACGCTGTCGTCCAGCTCCTCGACCACGTCGCCGTACAGCCCGCGCTCGCTGCGCCCGGCCGATTCCTTCGAGGCGAACAGCGGCACGTGCGGAAAGGTGTGCGGCATGTACAGGAAAAACGGCCCGTCGCGATGGTCGCGGATGAACTTCACCGCCTGCTCGGTGTACCGTCGCGTCAGCGTGGTCTGATCGGCCGGCTCCTCGACGGTCCGCTCGTTCTCCAGCAGCGGACAGGGCTTCATGTCGTTGCTGTACGGAATGCCGTAGTAGCTGTCGAAGCCGTTGCGGGTGGGCAGGTACTGCGGCAGATGTCCGAGGTGCCACTTGCCCACGCAGCCGGTGGCGTAGCCGCGCTCCTTGAGCACCTCGGCCAGGGTGATCTCCTCCTCGGCGATGCCCCCGGTGGAGTCAGGGAACAGCACGCCGCGCCCGCCGCACATGCCGTTGCGGATGGGCAGCCGCCCGGTGAGCAGCGCCGCCCGGCTGGGCGTGCAGATCGGCGCCGCCGAGTAGAACTGCGTGAAGCGCATGCCCTCTCCGGCCATGCGGTCCAGGTGGGGCGTACGGATGGTCGGGTGCCCGTAGCAGGACAGGTCGCCGTAGCCCAGGTCGTCGGCGAAGATGATGACGATGTTGGGGCGTTCCGCGTCAGCGGCACCAGCCCCCGGGACGGCGATCACCGCGAGCAGCAGGACCAGCGGGACGTTCTTCATGTCGGGGGATCTCCCACAGGTTATCGACGGGAACGCGGGCTGCCACGTACTGGCCTCGTTCGCGTATCATGGAGCGGCACGCGGACAAGTTCAACCAGCCATCCGCTCCGAGGTGCCGGCATGACTCTTCGTCGCTCCCGACGCACCCAGGGTTTCACGCTCATCGAAGTGCTGGTCGTCGTCACCGTCCCCGCCCGGGCCAGGCGGCTGGAGGGCAGCCTGGAGCGCATCGAGCGGCCGGCCGAGGTGGCCCTGTTCTGCGACGGCGGCTACGAGAAGGAGCGGCAGCTCGCCACCCTGCTGATCACCAACGGCAATCCGCACGGGCCGTACCTGGAGAACGTCGAGCGGGCCACCGGGCGCCTGCCGCACACCCGCCACACCGAGAAGGGCGGCATCGCGGTGGCCTTCGCCGACGGTTCCGGCAAGTTCGCCCGCCCGCTGAGCTGGATGACCTCCTACGGGCGGCGTTACGTCAAGCGCTACACGCCCCGCGTCCGCGTCTCCCCCTACAACGTCGGCGCCATCACCACCGACTACGACAACCCCGGCAAGTGGCCGTAGCCGCGTCCGCCGGTTCCGGTTGTCCGCGGGGACTCGGCTCCGCATAATGTGTGCCCATGGAGACCGCCGCGAGACCGCACATCATCGTGACCGAGGGCGTCAACGACGACGCCATGCGCCGGCTCCAGGACGCCAGCGAAGTCAGCACGCTGCCCCGCTGCGACCAGGCCGCCCTGCTGGAAGCGGTCAGGCAGGCCGACGCGCTGGTCATCCGCACCTACTCGGAGATCACCCCCGAAATCATCGCCGAAGCCGCCCGGGCCGGACGGCTCAAGGTCATCGGCCGGGCCGGCGTCGGACTCGACAACGTGGATGTGCCCGCGGCGCTGGCCGCCGGCATCGCGGTGGTGCACACGCCGGCCGCGTCGACCATCGCGGTGGCCGAGCTGGTGGTGGGTTTCGTGGTGGCCATGCAGCGGCGGGTGGTGGAGCTGGACCGCAAGCTGCGCGGCGGCGAGTTCGCAGCGCTGCGCAAGGGCATGCCGAAGAACATGGAACTGCGCCATCAGACCCTCGGCGTGATCGGCATGGGCCGCGTCGGCCGGGCGGTGAGCACTCAGCTGCACCACGGGCTCGGCATGCGGGTGATCTATCACGACATCCGCGAGGTCGGCTGGCTGCCGTTCGTGGCCGAGCCGCGCCCGAGTGCCGAAGAGGTCTACGCGGAAGCGGACGTGGTCACCATGCACGTGCCGCTGACCGCGCGAACCCGCGGCATGGTCAACGCCGCGGCCCTGGCCCGGTTCAAGCCCGGCGCGTATCTGGTGAACACCTCGCGCGGTCCGGTGGTGGACGCTGCCGCGCTGGCGGCCGCGCTGCAGGAGGGCCGGCTGGCCGGAGCGGCCATCGACGTCTACGATCCCGAGCCGCCGCCCGCGGATCATCCCCTGCTGGCCGCGCCCAACTGTATCCTCACGCCGCACATCGCCTCGCGGACCTTCGAGGCCCTGACGGCGATGAACGACGTGGTCGATGACGTGATCGCGGTGCTGCAGGGCCGGCCCCCGAGGCATCCGGCCGATCCGGACGTGCTGTGACGCCCGGTAATCTCCGGCGGAACCTCAGGCCCCGCCCGGGCCTACCGATGTAGTTGTGAGAATCCTGGACTCCTCTGCCCGCGGGGCGCCGCCGGCTGATTTAATTCGAGGGAGACGGCCAATGTATCTGGTCACCGGCGGTGGCGGTTTTATCGGCTCGCACCTGGTCGAGCGCCTGGTCAGGGACGGACAGCCCGTCCGGGTGCTGGACAACTTCTCCACCGGCCGGCGGTCCAACCTGGAGCCCTTTCTCTCGAAGATCGACCTCATCGAGGGCGATCTGCGCAAGCCCGCGGATTGTGCCCGCGCCTGCCAGGGCGTGGAGGTCGTCTTTCACGAAGGCGCCGTGCCCTCGGTGCCCAAGTCGGTCGAGGATCCGGTCACCAGCCACCAGGCCAACATCGACGGCACCTTCAACATCCTCATCGCCGCCCGCGACGCTCGCTGCCGCCGGCTCGTCTTCGCGGCCAGCAGCAGCGCCTACGGCGACCTGCCCGAGCTGCCCAAGCGCGAGTCGGTCGCCCCCCAGCCCCTGAGCCCCTACGCGGTCAACAAGCTGCTCGGCGAGCATTACTGCAGCGTCTTCAGCAAGTGTTACGGGCTCCAGACCCTCTCGCTGCGCTATTTCAACGTCTTCGGCCCCCGCCAGGACCCCAGGAGCCAGTACGCCGCGGCCATCCCCGCCTTCGTCACCGCCATCCTGCGCAATGAGCCGCCGACCATCTACGGCGACGGCGAGCAGACCCGCGACTTCACCTACATCGACAACGTGGTCCAC
>CAYVVX010000623.1:0-3731 GCA_964455315.1 uncultured Planctomycetales bacterium
CTCATTCACGTAGTCTGGCGCGATCTCAGCGAGAAGAAGGTGGTCGATCGGGAACTGAACGCCTATCGGGAGCACCTCGAGACCCTGGTCGATGACCGCTCCCGCGATCTGCTCCAGGCCCATAGCCAGATCATGCAGAACGAGAAGCTCGCCTCGGTCGGCCGGCTCGCCGCCGGTATCGCCCACGAGATCAATACGCCCATTCAATACATCGGCGACAACCTCCGGGCGTTGTCCGACGCCTTCGGAGACCTTCTCGCACTGGTTTCGACTTATCGCCAGGCCGTCGAACAGGCCGGCGAACGTCCGCTCTCCGGGGAGGAGCGCGAGCAGATCAGCGCGGCCGAACAGGAACGCGATCTGGAGTACATCCTGGAGGACAGTCCGCAGGCCATCGCCCAGGGTCTGGAAGGTGTCCAGCGCGTCGCTACCATCGTCAAGGCCATGAAGGACTTCTCCCACGTCGATCGCGGCCAGCTTTCGACCGTCGACCTCAACCACGCGCTCCAGTCCACCCTGACCGTGGCCCGCAACGAATACAAGTATGTGGCTGACGTGGTCACCGAGCTCGGCGAACTGCCGGCGGTCGAGTGTTACGCCAGCGAGCTGAATCAGGTCTTCCTCAACCTCATCGTCAACGCCGCCCATGCCATCGCCGACACCGGCAACCGCGGCACCATCACCATCCGCACCGCCAGCGAAGGCGACAACGTGAGGATTGACATCGCCGATTCGGGCACCGGCATCCCCGAGGAGATCCGCAAGAGGATCTTCGAGCCTTTCTTTACCACCAAGGAAGTCGGCAAGGGAACCGGGCAGGGCCTCAGCATCGCCTATCAGATCGTGGTCCAGAAGCACGGGGGATCCATCGACCTCGAAAGCACCATCGGCACCGGCACCACATTCATCCTCAGGATCCCGCTGCGCAGCGCTGCCCCGGCTGCCCCGGCCGAACAGCCCGCCGAGGCCGCCGCGGTTTGACCGCCGCTTTCACCGCCGCCTATACTCGCCGCATGGCTTCGGCACCGATTGCCCGCATCGAGCTCCTCCGCGCTGACATCACCACGCTCGCGGTCGACGCCATCGTCAATGCCGCCAACGCGAGTCTGCTCGGCGGCGGCGGGGTTGATGGCCGCATCCACCAGGTGGCCGGGCCGCAACTGCTCGCTGAATGCCGAACCCTCGGCGGCTGCCCCACCGGCTCCGCGAAGATCACTGCCGGCTACGATCTGCCTGCCCGACACGTCATCCACGCCGTCGGGCCCGTCTACCGAGATGGCGCGTCCGGCGAACCGGAGTTGCTGGCGTCCTGCTACCAGACCGCCCTGCGGCTCGCCGCAGAACACGGCTGCAAGTCGGTCGCTTTCCCGGCCATAAGCTGCGGCGTCTACGGCTATCCTCTCGACGATGCCGCCCGCATTGCCCTCGCCGAGGTGGAAGCCTTCCTGGACAGCGATACCCGCGTCGCCAGGGTTATCTTCGCCTTGTATGACCCCGCGGCCTTCAACGCCTTTACCCGCGTTCATCAGTCCCGACAGCAAACTCCCCCGGAGCCCGCTCCGTGAAACTCTCCTGGCAGCGCCGCCGCCTTCACTTGCGCCACGCGTTCAACATCGCCCGCACCGTCGCGTCATCGTCCACCGACAAACAGGTGCTCATCGTCCGCATCGATCACGACGGCGCCTTCGGCCTTGGAGAAGCCGCTCCCGTTTCCTATTATCACCAGTCGCACGACAGCGCCGAGAAGGCCCTCGCTGCCGCTGCCGATGCGCTGGGCGACGATCCTTTCGCGTTCGACGCCGTGCATGAGCGCCTCTGGAAGCTGATCCCCGACCAGTCCGCCACCATCGCCGCCATCGACGGGGCCATGCACGACCTCGCCGGCAAGCTGATGGGCCTGCCCGTCTGGCGCTGGCTCGGCCTGGACCGCTCGCGGACTCCGCTGACTTCCTTCACCATCGGCATCGACTCTCTTGATGTCATGCGGGCCAAGGTTCGCGAGGCGACCGACTTTCCCATCCTCAAGGTCAAGATCGGGACGCCCGACGACCGGGCCATCCTCCAGCTCATTCGCGACGAGGCTCCCGACAAGCTCCTGCGCGTCGACGCCAACTGTGGCTGGAAACCCGACGAACTCGTCGACCGCGTCCGCGAGGCCATCCCCTTCGGGCTCGAACTGATCGAGCAGCCCACCCCCCGCGGCCAGCACGACACCCTTCCCGCGACCCGCCAGGCCGCCGGCGTGCCCCTGATCGCTGACGAAAGCTGCATCGATCTGCCCGACGTGCTGGCCTGCGCGGGCTCCTTTGACGGCATCAACATCAAGCTCAGCAAGTGCGGCGGCATCCGCCCGGCGTTGGGCATGATCCACACCGCCCGCGCCGCCGGTCTGAAGGTGATGCTCGGCTGCATGGTCGAGACCTCGGTCGGCATCGCCGCCGCCGCCCACCTGGCCCCGCTGGTCGACTACATTGACCTCGACGGCCATCTGCTGCTGGCAGATGATCCGTTCGAGGGCATCGGGGGGGATCACGGGGTCATCACCCTCGGCGACAAGCCGGGCCTGGGTGTCACCGACAGGTAAGTGTCGCTTCATCAGAATGGGTTCACCCTCCCCCGCTTCAAGCTGAAATGCCCTGCCTCCCGGTGGTAGTATCATAAGGGTTGCAGTGTCGTTAAGCGTGACACAAACGTCCTGAGACGGTATATTCAGATGTGCCATGAGTGAGGAGAGCCGCGTCCGCCTCCCACCCCGGCACGCATGTCCAGGGAATCGACACAGGGACTGTCCCATGGGCGGTGGCGAACGATGGCCGAAGAATTCCCGCGAATGTCTGCGGTTGTTGGGGCTCCATGACGCCGCCTCCCCGACTGAGATCCGCAGGGCATTTCGCGAACGTGCACTGGTGCTGCATCCCGACCGCAATCCATCTCCAACCGCCGGCCGGGAGTTCCAGCAGGTCGCAGAGGCATATCGACGACTCAGGGAGTTGGGACGTCTCGCCCCCGCCGCGCGCCCTCGTGCAAAGACGTACTTCGGGAGACCGGCTGCTCCGACACGCCAACTCCGACATCCCAGGTATTCCCCGTGGATCATCGGCCTCCCTGCGGCGATCGCTCTCGCGGTGGTCCTGGGAAACATGACGTTCTCCTGGTCCATGGAACAGCTGGCGAGACCGAAGATCGCGGGCAGTGGAGGAGCTTCGACGTGGGAAGATGATTATGCGGAATCACTGGCCAAGGGCATCACCGCCGGCTTCCTGGCCGGAGGCTGCCTGATCCTCCTCGTGCATTACCTCCAGGAGTATCAGCACCGCGGTGTGATGCGGATGAAACGACGCGCTTTCGCACGCCGTCACCATCGCTGGTCATTGGGCCATTGCGCCCATTGTGACTACGACCTCACCGGCAATATGTCCGGCACCTGTCCCGAATGCGGCCAGTACATCGGCCTGATATGACACCCCTGATCAGCCGGTTCGAAGCGCCAGCCACCGTTTCCGCCCCTCGCTTGACACCCCCTGCCCCCGTGCGTAATGTCCCATGCGGTCGGTCGGATCGGCTGGCTCATAGGGGGTATCGAGACACCGTGCCAACGCGCCCGTAGCTCAGTTGGATAGAGCACGGGATTTCTAACTCAAGGCCAGCCCACACAAGAACTATCCAGAACTCGAAGAAACCACAATGGTGTCAGTGGTTTTCTGCACTTCGCCAATACTTCTATCAGTGTA
>CAYVVX010000624.1:0-3731 GCA_964455315.1 uncultured Planctomycetales bacterium
CCCCACCCCTTCAAGCAAGTGGCGGACCACTCCCGAAAACGGCATTACCGTGGCTATCATCGGCCATGCATTCGACCGGGTTGTGCCATTTCGGCATTCCCCGGCCCGCCACGGGAGGCACATGCCCGACTGAACGCGTCGGTCCCGCTTCCACAACCTCGCCACCACATCACGCCGTTTCCAGCCGGCGCAGCGCCGCCTCGATCTCCCCGGTGAACTCCCGATCGGTATCCAGCCGGGCAACGCCGTGCCACGCCTGACGGGCCCGCCGCCGCCCACAGGTCGCGGTCACCAGGCGGGCATGAAGCACGCGCGAGGCCACGTCCGCATCGTCGATCGACAGCGCCACCCGAATCGCCACCCGCGCCGCCCGATAGTCCTCGGCGGCCAGGGCGTCCTCGGCCGTCCTGCGAATCACAGCCATCTCCGCCGCCAGGCCCGGATCGCGAAGGAAGGCGATCCGCCTGCCCAGCAGCACCTGTGCCGCCAGCCACGCGATTCCCGCCAGGACACCCGCCACCGCGACCAGCCACGCGGGCACCACCGCCGGCGCGATAAGCCACCCGCCCAGCAAAACCTCCGCCGCCAGCGCGTACCACATCGCCAGGGACAGCCCCAGCCAGCTCCGGCCCAGCAGCATCAGCCCCGTGCCGGGCACCACCACGTTCAGCATCACCGCTGGCAGGTACCGTCTCACGCCCGGGATTATACGGATGAAAGCACGACCGCACATCAGGCGCCACGGTCGCTGCCCCGCGCCGGCGGCCGGCCAGTCTTGACTTGCTCCACCGCATGGGATAAGCCCTAGCCGCAACCGCCCGCTGATCCGTGCTTCGCGGCACCATCGGATCCGGCGCATCTTCGGAGTTCCACTATGCCCAGGGTTCCACGATCCGTCGCCTGTCTCGCCGTCGGCCTGACCTGCCTTCTGACCGGCTGCACCGATCAGATTTCCCAGCCGACCAGCCGCCTCCGCCAGGGCACCACCGACCTGGCCAGCACCATTCTCCCCGAGACGGAACTCGCCCAGGCCGAGCCCGCGGCCTTCCTGGCCTTCAAGCAATACTACCGCGTGGACCCGTCGCTCTCGGCCACCGGGCTGCTGGTGTCACGTCCCGAGGAGGTCGAGACATCCCAGCCTGAGCGGGTCCGCGATTTCCTGGCCCCCAATCGCAATCGCCACCGCCAGATCGCCGAGCTGCGCCTCCTCCGTCAGGGCCGCAACGTCGTCGTGCAGTGCCGCGTTGAGACCCAGCGTCTGGACACCACCGAACAGGCCGCCTTTCAGGCCGTTCGCAGCGGAGACGACCGCCCCAACGACACGCCCATCGATCGCGAAGGCGCCGCCGGCACCAGCACCCGCCAGGAATGGGTCGTCGTCGGCCGGGATCGCACGCGGGAACGGGAAATCCTCGACCTCATCGAGGAACTGGTCGCCCCGGCCCCGAGCCCAATCACAGCGCCGGAATGACTGACCACGCGCGTGATCGCGCTGCACGAAGCATCAACGGAGCCTCTTCATGCGCAATCGGCGTAACGCCTGTTTCAGCGCGTCGTTTCCACGCGGACGGATGCCGAAACTCGGCCTGCCGCTCGCCGTCATCCTGGCCGGCACCGTCCAGGCCGCTGACTTCACCGGCGGCATCTCGGCCGGCGACGTCACCGACTCCTCCGCCATCGTCTGGACCCGCACCGCGGCCCCCGCGACGCTCCGGCTGGAGGTCAGCCACGACGCGTTCGCGACCATCGATCAAAGCCTCGACACGGCCACCGACCAGGGCTCGGGGCATACGACCAGGGTCGATGTTCACGGTCTTCAGCCCTCCACCGCGTACGTCTACCGCTTTGTCGACGCCGATGATCCCGCCACCTCCAGCCCCGTCGGACACTTCCGTACCGCCCCGCCGCCCGACGTCCCCGCCCCGCTCCGCTTCGTCTTCAGCGGCGACGCCAATTACGCCTTCGCCCCCTATGTGCTCATGGGCCACGCCGCCCGCGAGGACGCCGACTTCATGCTCTTCTTCGGTGACCTGATCTATTCCGATGTCACCGCCGGCGGTCTCGGCCCCGCCATCACCCTGGACGACTACCGCGCCAAGTACGAACAGCTCCACAGCGATCCATTCGTCCGCGAGCTGCTGGTCTCCACTCCGCTGTGGGTCGGCTGGGACGATCACGAGGTCACCAACGACTACGCCGGCACCGATCCCCTGCTGTCCACCGCCCAGCGCGACGCCGCCTACCAGGCGTTCTTCGAGAACCAGCCCATCCGCCCGCAGAACCTCGTCGAAGACCCCTATCGCACCTACCGCAGCTTCCGCTGGGGCTCGCAGGTCGAAGTGTTCATGCTCGACGAGCGGCAGTACCGCGAGGTCTCGGCCTTCGATGCCTGTGGGGGCAACCCGGACCCTCTCGGCACGCTGCTCGCACCGTTTACGACCGACCCCGCCTGCCGCGACCTGCTCTCCCAGCCGCGCGACATGCTCGGCGCGGCCCAGCTCGCCTGGCTCAAGGACGGCCTGCTCAACTCCACCGCCGCGGTCAGGATCGTGGTCAACAACGTCCCGGTGAGCTTTATCGGCATCTACCCCTACGACCGCTGGGACGGCTACGACGCCCAGCGCCGCGAGCTGCTGGAGTTCATCGACGCGAACCGCATCGAGAACGTCATCGTGCTCACCACCGACATCCACAGCAACGCCCACAACCCCGATGTGACCGCCTACTTCCGCCGCTATCGCCCGGATTATGCCCTGTCCAATCGCATCGTGGTGCAGGAGTTCATCGCCGGCCCCGTCGGCAACGCCACCTTGAAACAGGAATTACTGGGAGTGGCCGAGATCACCGCCGGGGGGCTCAACATGCCCGTGCTGACCCTGGCCGCACCGCTGCTGGAGCGGATTCTCGTGGCCCGGCTGCGCAGGCTCAACAGGCTGGAATTCATCGACGAGGATCGAGTCGCCTATGCGCTGGTCGAAGTGGATGAGACCGGCCGCGTGGATGTGACCTGCAAGGGAATCGATTCGGCCGAGGCGCAGAACCCCGCTGCGGAATTGAAGACCCTCTACCGATCCGGCCAGGCCGGATCAGCCCTGCCCGTGCCCTGCTTCCTGCCGCTGATGGTGCTGGCGGCCACCGCCTGCGGGCTGCGCATGTCGCGCGGGCGGAGGCGGCACCGCCACCGTGCAGGCGTTGTTTAGCCCCCTCGCGTGCGACGGGAAGTATCGATCCGACGCCACTTCGCGCGAGGCGCATGTCCCCATTTGCCGTGAGCGGCCATCGTCCCGGCGAAGCGGTTCGTCCGCCCCGCCATCACACCTTCGCCGCTCCGCGTCGCTTGCGGATCAATCCGGCCAGGCCGATGATGCCCAGCGTGGCCGCACCGGGCGACGGGATCAGGTTGCCCTGGTTCGAGCCGCCCTCCTCCGGGCACTCCTGCGGCTCGTCCTGTTGCGGCGGATACTGCTCATCCTGCTCGATCACGCAGTCGCCGGGGTGGTAGACGAACTCAGGACCGGACGGTCCGGAGTCAGGTTCTCCGCCCTCGGGGCCGCCGGGCGACTGCCAGCCCCCTCCATGTCCTCCGCCGGGCCCGTGCCCGCCGCCGTTAAACCCTCCGCCGAATCCGCCGCCGGGTCCGCCAGGCTGCCCGCCACCGACGTGAAACGACGAATAGAAAATGAAATTGGGCATCCCATGGTGCCCGCCGGAACCGGGCGAGCCCATGCCCG
>CAYVVX010000625.1:0-3729 GCA_964455315.1 uncultured Planctomycetales bacterium
TCTACGTGGTGCACTACTGGGATGAGCACTTCGCCGGCCGGGGCCTCCGCGCAATCGTCGATATCACCGCCGGCGGGCTCGAGTTCTACGGCGGACTGATCGGGGCGCTGTTGGCCTTTGTGGCCTTCGTCAAGTGGCGCAAGCTCTCCCTGCGGCTCTATCTCGACATCGCCGCGCCCTCGCTGATGTTCGGTATGGGCATGGCCCGGATTGGCTGCTTCCTCAACGGCTGCTGCTGGGGGTCGCTCTGCCCGCCGGACATGGCCTGGTCGGTGCGCTTCCCGTTTGCCAGCCCGGCACTGGCCCGCCAGTGGGAGGAACGCCAGGTCACCCTGCCCGACGAACTGCTCCGCTACCACGATGATCTCATGATCGCCTACCCGCTGCCCAGGGATGTCGTAGATGGCGCCCGCCGTGACTTCGCCAGGAACGAGGCGGACTCCTCCTCCGTCAACGTCGTGAAGGCCGTCGCCCGGCAGCACGGCGTGAAGGTTGAAGATCTCATGGCCGACGCCACCTCCAACGAGTTCAGATCCCGGCACGTTCACCCGGCCCAGCTCTATTCCTCGATGGACGGCATTTTGCTGGCCATTCTGCTCAACGCCTACTTCTACCGCCGCAAGCGTCACGGCATGGTGTTCGTGGCCCTGCTGCTGTTATACCCGGCCGCCCGCATCGTCGAGGAGATCATCCGCAGCGACAACCCGCACGACGCGCTGGGGCTGACCATCTCGCAGTTTGTAAGCGTCCTGTTGTTGCTGCTGGGCGCATCGCTTTGGGTCGTCTACCGGCGCCTGCCGCTGCGCTCGCCCCGGGCGGTTCCCTATGTACCGCCCTGGGAGGAGGAGGAGCGGCTCAAGGCAGAGAAGAAACAGAAACGCAGGCGCTGACCCAGGCGCCGACCGGGGTGGGGAGACCGGCTCGTGACTCTATGCCGGGGCATCTCAGGTCTTCTGCTTTTCGCTTCCGTGCTCGTGCCGGCGGCATCTCCTCTCTTCGCTGCCGATGTCCGTCTGACACACAACGCGACGCCGGGCGCTTTGACCGTGTACGACATCGAACTCACGACCCGGAGGACGATCATCGCGGATCAAGTCTCCGAGGAGCCCGCCTGGGTGCAGACCGGGACGCTCACCTGCGCGAATCTCTCCGGCAATCACTCCGGAAAGTTCAGCCGGGTCCAGATGCTCCAGCTCATTCCCGCCGACCCGTCGCCGACCGCTCAGGCAACCGAGCCCTCTGCCTCCCAGCCGTTCGACTGGATGATGCCGCTGCGCCTGCCAGGGGGAACCTCCCTGACCATCGACCAACTCGATGACGGCACCGGCGCGTACCGCACGCCGCTGGAGACCACCGTGTCGGGCGACATGCTTTCCCTCCTCATGCCTCCACGAAAGTGGCCGCAGCAACCGCTGTCCCCTGCCGGGGTCTATGATGAAACCGTCAAGCTGAGCTTCGGCACGTTCCGCCGCAACTTCCGCCTGGAAAAGGTGCGAACCCGGTACGGCGAACGGCAGGCGATTATCAAGCTCGACGTGGAGGCGGTGTCCGGCGATCAGCCTTCGGAAGATGACCGTCCGAGGTTCCAACGCGGAGCGGCCTCCCTGGCGTGGTCGGTCAGCAACGATGACCTGGCGGCACTTCAGGCTGAGATCTCCTGGGAAGAGCCTCTCCGAATCGGCCGGCTTCAGGAAGCCGCGGAGCTGGCCATGATGCGCACCACGCGGCGCACCTGGAGCAAGGGGATGCAGGATATCGAGCGGGCGGCGCTCGTGGACCTTGCCAACGCGATTCATGCGGAGCGTCGCAACGATCCCAAGCAGGCATTCCAGATAGCCGGCGGATTTCTGGCTGGTCATCCCAACAGCGTCTGGTTTCCGATGGCCCGAGAGCTTCATGATCGGCTCAACCCGGATCGGGCGGGATTGGAGCCGGTGCCGTTCGAGAAGCTCAACCCCATGCTGGTCCGACTGATCGCCCTGTGGACCCGGGCTGAAGCGGAAGAGGACCAGCGTGTGCGTCAGCTCTCCGAGGCGGCGTTGGCCCACCTCGCGGAGGTGAACAGACCCGAAATCCGACGGCTCATGGACGATGAGGATGCCGCGGTTCGCAAGCTCGGCACGTTCGCCCTGGCTTTCGGCAAGGCCCCCGCCGACGTGGCGTTGATCCAGAAGATGTGCGCGGACCCCGACACCTCCGTGCGGCGGACCGCCCTGGTCGGATTGACCATGAGAGCTTCCCCGCTGACCGATCCGGACCGGATCATTCCGTGCATCGCCGATCAGGACGAGGAGGTGCGACTGCGGGCATGTGAGGCGCTGGGTGCCTGTGGCTCGACGAAAGGCGAACGGCGGGAGAAGGTATTGACGGCCATCCGCGGCCGGCTCGATGATGATTCGCTGCGGGTGGTGCTTGCGGCGGCCGAGGTGCTGCTGCTCCAGGGCAACACGGAGGATCGAGCGCTCATTGAAAGTCGCGCATCAAGCGCGAAGCCATCCGGAATTCGCTCCTCGCTGCGGCGTCTGCTCGATCTGCCGGTGAAGACGGGCACGCTCGAATAGGAAAGGCCTGCTCATGCATCACGTCCGTCGCATCGGATCCATCTGGGCGGCCGAGTCCGCCGTCATCGCCGGCGAAGTCACCATCGGCCAGGACAGCAACTTCTGGTACCACGTCATGGTTCGCGGCGACGTGGCCCCCATCCACATCGGCGCCCGCGTCAACGTCCAGGACCAGGCCGTGCTGCACTGCCGGCACGGCATCCCGCTCCACATCGCCGACGAGGCCTGCATCGCCCACGGCGCCGTCGTGCACTGCCACAAGGTCGGCTCGCGAACGCTGATCGGCACGCGGGCCACCATCCTCGATGACTGTGAGATCGGCGATGACTGCCTGATCGCGGCCGGTGCCCTGCTGGTGCCGCGAACGAAGGTGCCCGACGGCTCGGTGGTCATGGGCATGCCCGGTAAGGTGGTGCGGGAGATTCGTGAGCAGGAGCGGGCCTACATCCGGCGGGTAACGAATACTTATCTCGACCTGGCCCGGCGACATGCCGCCGGCGAGTTCAAACCCTACGGCGGGTGACGGAGGTCAGCTCTCCGACGTCGGCTCGCCGCCGGGCGACGCCTGCAGCGTCCGCACGAACCCGCCCAGCGAACGGCCCGACTTCTTTCGCCGAGACTGCCGGGCAACCAGCAGCACGCCCGCCGCCACCATCGGCCACACCCCGATCAACAGCGCCCGCCCCAGGCGCGGACCGGCGGGAATCACCAGCCGCCGCGCTTCTGAGGGCACATAGGCAAGCTGCACCAGCCCGGCGAGGGCATGCCGCTCCTGCCGGGCCAGCCGTTGCGTCGCCTCGCCCAGGCGGTCCAGCAGTTCGCCGCGCTGCCGGTACAGCTCCATCTGCTGGAGGATGACCGAGCGCTCGCGACCCGTCTCGACCAGCGCCGCCAGGGCCTTCTCGGCGTTCTCCATCAGGGCCGCGTCCAGTTCCGCGTCGCGACGCAGCAGCCGCTGCTGGTCGGCGAGCAACTGGGCCTGCATCTTCTCATGCTCGACGATGAGTTCCTCCCTCAGCCGGGCCTGGACCTCGCCGCGGATGCGCTCCTCGTGGCCGCGAACCTGCTCGCGCAGGGCGGTCACGCTCTCGTACAGCCCCGCCAGCGGGCGATGATGCTCCGGCAGGAGGCCCATCACTGCCGCGGCCAGCGAGCGCTGCGCCTCCAG
>CAYVVX010000626.1:0-3726 GCA_964455315.1 uncultured Planctomycetales bacterium
GTCCGCCTGCACCATCGCCAGAAGCGTCTCCGGCCTGTGAAATGCGAAGATGTCCCTGCTGCGGGCGTGGGGCTCCATCCAGTTGGTGAACTGTGTCACTGCCCCCGTGGTCTCGTACTGGAATGGCAGAGGCCGGCGCCAGGCGGGCAGCTTTGCGGCCAGCCCTTCTGCGTAGCTGGCTGATTGGCCCTCGACGCCCTTGAGGGTGTGGCCGACGGGCTTGGCCTCAACCACGCCGATCGCCTTGCGGTCAACGTAGAGCAGGTAGTCCGCCTCGCCGTGAGCCCCAGGGAACTCAGTGACCGCCAAGCCGGCACCCGCGGAGAGGTTCATGTCCTTGTAAGGCTGGACCAACCACCCTGCGGCCGCAAGCGCAGCATCGATTCGTTCGCGAGCCTGTTCTTCCGGCGTCAGCAAGGAGTCATTCCTCGTCACGTGCCCCTTGCTTGATTATCCATAAAAGTGGGCTGCCCCGCTAGCCTCGTTTCTTGGGTTACGACCGCCACCGTCAACTGGTGAAGCATCCTCAGGAAGCCGTGGGGAGCTCCCGCCAGCGCTCCTCCTGATCCTCATGCCTCCAGCACCCCCAGCGAAATTGCCCCACCCGCCTGTGCCCCGTGCCGCTTTCCGGAAATCAACTTCACCTTCGGCATCTCCTCCCACGTCCGCCCCTGCAGCACCCGCCCCGCGGCCTTCTTGTTGACCCCACCCCACTGCTTGAAGAAGAACGGCACGCCCGCGGCGAGGCAGCGGTCGCGGATGTCGAGCACCCAGGCCTCGGCCATCGGCCGGGCGTGCGGACCGGACTCGCCGCCGGTGATGACCCAGTCGATGCCGTTCAAGTCCAAGTCCGGCAGCGGCCCGAGCAGCGGCTCCAGCGAGAGGAACTTCACCGCCGCCCGGGTCTGCTTGAGGTGCTCAGCCCGAAACAGGTAATCGTTGCTCTCGATGCTGACACCCATCCAGATGTGCGGCGCCCACGGCAGCGTCGTGTCCATCTCGGGGAGCCGCTCGGACCGCTTGGTCAGGATCTGGTACTGGTGCCAGTCGGCCCGGTTCATCACCTCGAACACCCGCAGGATGGCCTCAACCGGCAGCTTCTCGTGGAACATGTCGCTCATCGAGTTCACGAAGATCCGGCAGGAGAGCTTCCAGCGTAGCGGCTCCCCGAGCAGATGCTCCATCAGCTCGATCCGGCCGGTCCACCGCGGTCCCGCCGGCGTCATCCGCGCGAAGCCTTCAAACGGCAGGCCCGGTCCGCTGAACCGTGCGGCCATCATCTCCGCGTAGCATCGCCCACAGCCCGGTGACTTGCGGGTGCATCCGCGGATCGGGTTCCACGTCGCGTCCGTCCACTCGATGGATGATTGCTGCGCCATGATCTGTTCTCCTCATTCCTTATTCTTGGGCACCAGCTTCACTTGATCCACAACACTCACTTGCCGTTCACCGCTCGTCGGTGCGGCCCTCTCAAAAACGTGCCCCGGATACTTTCCGCGCCCCTTCAGATGACGGCCCTGCGTGGCGCCGGCGTCGGCTCGCGCCAGCGTCGGAATTCGCTGCTTCAAGAACAAGGAGCCTGAAAACCTCTGACGAAAACCTTTCCGCCCTGTGCATGTGAGGACTCATTGCTTCACCGGGTGGTCGTCGCCGGCGCACGGGAAGCATGACGTCGCGCCGAATGCAGGCATTGCATTGTTCCCGTGGAAGCTTTTCGCCCCATGACAGATGGGGACATCGCGTGATGCCCAGAACCAAGGAAGGAGACCACCCATGCCCCGCAGGCCGACCCTGAAGGTGACCATGTCCCCGGCCCCGCCGCTGTCGACGAAGCACTGGTATGTGCTGAGCTGCACCGGCGTCGAGGCGATCAAGCCGAACCTGGTGCGGTTCACCTTCGAGATCCTGGAAGACGAGAACCAGTTGGGCCGGACCGTGGTGCATACCATCCACGCCCGGCTGGCCCCGGACACGCCGTTGTGCCGGCTGCTGCTCAAGGCGTTCGGTGAGCAGCTGCGCGTTGGCCAGTCGATCGAGCTGCTCAACCTGGTGGGCAGAAAGTGCGAAGCCCGATTCGACGCCGGCGTCAACGGCGCCCTGCAGGCCATCGTCGGCTTCCGGCAGCACCTGGACCCGCCTTCCAAGCGCAAGCCCCAGTCGGCCGATCCGGCGCCCACTGGCCCCACCAAGGAGGTCGTCCATGGACTGGGATAAGCTCATCGCCTCCATCCTTGCCTGCGCGCAGCGCGTGTTCACCGTCGCCGCCGCCGTGGTGCTGATCATCGCCGCCGTCACCGCGGTGTACCTGGCCGGTGTCGGCGCCTGGTGGCTGGTCCGCCAGGCGAACGAATTCCTGGGAATCCACTGGAGCTGACCATGCCATACACCCCGCCCCCGCCGCGCAACAACGCCGCCTACCGTCGTACGCAGGCCGAGCGGTTTAGTCATGTTGACGGCACCGGCAACACGTACGTCCCCTTCCAGGAGTCCAGCGGCCCCAGCGGCCAGGCTGATGTCGACGAGCAGTCGCTGAAGGACCACCACCAGCTGGGGTGCAGTTGTACCTGGCCGGAGGCCCCGATCGTCGGCACCTGCGATACCTGCCTGGAGGCCGGTGAGCCCGCGGACGTCTGCGACCGCCACTTCGTGGTCTGCCCGTGCGGCGCTGCCTGCTGCTGGCGGCACTCGCACCCCATCGGGCGCAGCCGCCGCCGCCAGTGCACCCGCTGCCACCTCAAGGAAAAGAACAAGGCGTTCTTCGGCAAGGTCGGCAAGGGGCTGCGCACCATGGCCCGGAAGATCTTCTTCACCTCCTGAGAGGAATCCCCATGACCTTTATCCTCAGAAACAATGACTTCGCCCTGCGTCGGTTTCACGAACTCAAGCGGTGTGCGGAGGAACTCGGCGCACGCCGCGACCCGAATATCCACTCCATGCTCAACACGCTGGCACGGGATCCCACCCGTGATGGCCTGGCCCGCACCCTGGAGATCCGCCTGGCCGAGTACGCCACGCGTCAGCAACTCAATCCCAACTTCCTGCCCGCACCGCCGACGGGAGACACCCTGTACAACCCGGCTCGCCCCCCGGACTTCGACGTCGGCGTCACCACCGAGACCGGCCTGGTCTACGGTCCCAGCATCACCCAGGACTGCGGCAGCATCGCCATCACCGGCATCCCAGGCGGCGGTAAAACCACGCTGGTGCAGAATATCGTGGCCCGCACGCAATCGGCCGCGCCGCAGGCGGCCATCCTCATCTTCGATGTGAAGGGCGACTACACCTGCCTGGCGTCGCTGCCGGGCGCGAATATCCACGTGCACAACCTGCGCGAGGAGTTGCGGCTGGGCATCATTCGCCCGCCGCAGGGCATGGACCTGGATGCCTGGGAGGGCATCCTGGGCATGCACTTCTGTGAATACCGCGGCCTCAAAAAAACCCGCCATGTCTTCCGCGACATCATCAAGCGACTGTGCCGGCACTACGGCGTGGACGTCGATCCCAAGCGGCCCTGGCCCAGCCTGGTCAATCTCCTCGCGTACCTGCGCCAGATGCCTGGCGGCCGGTTCAGCAAGGATGGCGACTACCGGGCCAGCCTGATCAATGAAACCAGCGGCACGCTCGACGACACCGGCACCATCTTCGACACCTGCGACGGCGTTGACCTCGAGACCCACCTGCTGACCCCCGGCAGCGTGGTGGTCCTGCGCATGGAGACCCTGCCGG
>CAYVVX010000627.1:0-3483 GCA_964455315.1 uncultured Planctomycetales bacterium
GGTTGGGGTTGTACGTCACCCGGGGGGCCGGGCCCTGCCAGAAATCCCAGTCGAGATGCTCCGGCGGCGGACCGTCCGGGGGGCTGCCGAATCCGGCCGGGGCTCAGTTCTCCAGGTTCCAGGAGCGGACCTCGGTGATCCTGCCGAGCTTGCCGGAGGCGATGTAGTCGCGTGCCTCCTGGTAGTGGGGCATGAACCGCTGCTGGGCACCGAAGAAGACGATGCTGGCGCACTTCTTCGCCGCGGCGATCATGGCCTTGCCCTCGCCGATGGACCACGCCAGCGGCTTCTCGCAGTACATGTCCTTGCCGGCGGCACAGGCGTGGATCATGGGCAGGCAATGCCAGTGACCCGGCGTGGCGATGACCACGGCGTCAATGTCCTTGCGATCCAGCAGCTTGCGGAAGTCGCCGTAGACGTCGGCCTTGCCGCCGGCCTCCTCGCGGAGCTGCCCGGCCCGCCTGCTGTCCACGTCGCAGGTGGCGACGACCTCGACTTCCGGGAAGTTGGCGAAGTACTTGCGGAGCCAGTGCCCGCGGGTGCCGCAGCCGATCCAGCCCATGCGGATGCGTTCGTTGGCGCCGGCCGCGCCGCGGGCGGGGGAGACGGTCGATCCGAGCACCGCCGTTGCCGCGGCGGCCCGGGTCGTGTTCTGCAGCAGGGTACGACGGGTGATCGTGGGGCGCATGGAGGTATCCTCGATGGTTGGCATGTTTCGCGATCTCTTTCCCGCCCCGGCCCGCAACCATTCCATTAGAGCCTGTCGGCGACCGCTTGGCAAACCCTGAGCCGCGTCGCGGCCTGTTTGTGGAGCGCGGCGGGGGGCACTAGAATGCGGGCTGCGTGGCGTGCTTCACGTCGGTGTCATTGGGCGGCGTCCGCGGCGACTTCATCGGAATCAGGCATGGCCGACAGCTTCGATCTCGGCTTCATCGGCGGCGGTAACATGGCCGAGGGCATCATTGCCGCGGTGGTGCGCGGCGGGCTGTATGCGCCGGGACGGATCATCGTGGCCGATCCGGTGGAGGCGCGGCGCGGCGCCCTGAGCAGTCGCTTCGGGGTGGCCGTCACCGAGGCCAACGCCGAGGTTCTGCGGCAGGCTGGTCGCGTCGTTCTGGCGGTCAAGCCGCAGAGTTTCGCGGAGATGGCATCCGCGGCCCACGGCGTGGTCGGCGACGGGCACCTGCTGGTGAGCATCATGGCCGGCGTCTCCACCCGGAAGATCGAGGAGGCGTTCAGCCCGGCGAAGGCGCGGGTGGTGCGGGTCATGCCCAATCTGCCGATTCACGTCGGTGCCGGAATCGCGGGCATCTGTGCCGGGCGACACGCGAGCCGTGATGACGTGGCGGCCGTGCGGGCGATCTTCGATGCCGGCGGCGGGAGCGTGGTGCTCGATGACGAAGGACTGATGGACGCGGTGACGGCCGTGTCAGGTTCCGGTCCGGCGTACTTCTACGCGTTTGTGGAGGCCATGATCGCCGGCGGCGTGGCCTGCGGGCTGAGTGAGGCCGACGCGCTGAAGCTGGCGGCGTATGCGTGCCTGGGTGCGGCGAAGATGATGCTGGAGACCGGCGAGGTGCCCGCGGAGCTGCGCCGGAAAGTGACCAGCAAGGGCGGCACGACGCAGGCGGCACTGGAGCACATGGCGTCCAAGGGCGTGCCGGAGGCGATCCGCGGTGGAGTCGAGGCAGCCTTTCGCCGCGGTCGTGAACTGGGCGGCTGACCGAGCACTGAACTGAACCCCAACTTCGAGGTAACCATGCGACGACGAGCAATCCTGTTGACATGCCTGGCGGCCATGCTGTCGATTGCCGGCTGTGATTCGAAGGGCGGCGACACGGCCACCAGCGGCGAAGGCAAGACACTCCGCATCGCCGTGGTGCCCAAGGGGCTGACCCACAGCTTCTGGAACTTCGTCAAGGCCGGCGCCGAGCAGGCCGCGGCGGAGGCCGGCAACGTCGAGATCATCTGGAAGGGCCCCCCCAAGGAGGACGACACCATCCAGCAGATCGACCTGGTCCGGGGCCTGATCAGCTCCGGCGTGGATGGCATCGTACTCGCGCCGCTGTCCGACCAGGCCCTGGTGGGCCCGGTCCAGGACGCATCCGGCGCGGGCATCCCGGTGGTGATCATCGACTCGGGGCTCTCCGCGACGGTCAAGAAAGACTATGTCGCCTACGTCGGCACGGATAATTACGTGGCCGGGACGCTGGCGGGGAAGCGGATGGCGGCGCTGATCGAGGCGGACAAGACGGTGATGATCCTGCGCTACGCGGAGAGCTCGGCCAGCACCGCCCAGCGCGAGCAGGGCTTCATCGACGCGCTGAAGGAGAAGCACAAGGACATCGCGATGATCGACCCCCCGCAGTACGCGGGAGCCACCAAGCTGACCGCCAAGGACGCGGCCAACAACATGCTCACCGCCCACGAGGGCAAGTTCGATGCGATCTACTGCCCCAACGAGTCGAGCACCGAAGGCATGCTCGAGGCACTGGAGGACCGCGGCCTGGCCGGCAAGACCACCTTCGTCGGATTCGATTCCAACGAACGGCTGATCGGCGCGCTCAAGGACGGCAAGATCCACGGGCTGGTGCTGCAGAATCCGATCAACATGGGCAAGATCGGCGTGGAGACGATGCTCAAGAACCTCAAGAAACAGGACGTGCCCGACGTGATCGACACCGGCGCGGTGATGGTCACCAGGGAGAACATGGACGAGGACGAGGTCAAGCGGCTGCTGCGGCCGCCGACCAAGTGAAGAATCTGGAATAATCACGGAGGCACAGGGAACGCTGAGCTGTGTAAAGCGATTCAGCAGGTTCACTTTCCCATCTGCGTCAATCTGCATGATCCGCGGAGACTTCCCCTCTGATCGCGGAAGATCTGCCCACAGATCACACAGATGGACGCGGATGAAAGCTGGTTGTTCCCTTTGCCATCCTGCTCATTGTTTCTGATTCTGCCTTCTGCTTCGATGATCGATCTCTGTGCCGACTCGATGATGGGTGCGTTTCGGAGTAAGCCGCGAGGATGAGCGAGACGGACGCCAAAGTGACGGTGACGGCCGGGTACGCGCCTGCGAAGGCGTGGCGCGAGTCGTTCAACTGGCGGCATCTGCTGCGCTGGAAGTGGGTCACGCCGCTGCTGGGACTGATCCTGGTGATGACGCTGTTCGCGTCCCTGTCGGGCAACTTCCTGACCGTCATCAACATGAAGATCGTCTTCGCCCAGACGGTGCTGGTCGCGGTGGCGGCGCTGGGCATGACCTTCGTCATGGTCGGCGGGGGCATCGATCTCAGCGTGGGATCGGTGATGGCGCTGGCCGGCGTGGTGCTGGCCCGGGTGTTGATCGCGACCGGCTCGCCGTGGCAGGCGGTGGGGGCCTGCATCCTGGTCGGCGGATTCATCGGACTTTTGAACGCGGTGCTGATCACCGGGCTGCGGATTGTACCGTTCATCGTGACCCTGGGAATGATGAGCATC
>CAYVVX010000627.1:3493-3717 GCA_964455315.1 uncultured Planctomycetales bacterium
ATCGCCCGGGGGCTGGCCAAGTCACTGGCCCGCAACAGCGTGGTCCGCCCGCTGGACGATCCCGGGCTGCAGGAGGTGACCGCGGCGCTGCGCCAGTTCGGCCGGCCGTTGCAGTCGCCGGCATGGTGGGATTTCGCGCCGACGGTGTGGATGATGCTGGGGCTGGTGGTGGTGGCGGGCGTGCTGTTGAACATGACCCGCTTCGGGCGCTGGACGTTCGCCAT
>CAYVVX010000628.1:0-3707 GCA_964455315.1 uncultured Planctomycetales bacterium
GAGGTCGAGGCGGGCGTAATTGCAGCCGGGCGGCGAGGTGATGCCCGCACCGCTGATGCAAAGCTGAAACTGCCCGAAGTCCCGCAGGTCCACGTCGCCGTCGCCGTCGTGGTCGGGGCGGACGGTCTCGACGGTCAGCCTCACGATGACCTGCTGGGGGCTGTTGAAGGCGCCGGGCGAGGCCACGGTGATGGCGGCCTCATAAAGCCCCGCCGTGAATCCGGACACGCCCTGGTAGGTGATGGTGATGGTGTCGGCTTCGCCGGTCGAGCTACCGGATTCGGGCGAGACGCCGAGCCACGGGGTGGTCTCGGACACGGTGTAGTTGAGCGTGCCGTCGCCGCCGTTGCTGATTTGGAAGCTGCTGTTCGCCGGGTCGTCGCCGATCCACACGCTGCGTTCAACCACCGTCGGCGTCACCACGATCTTCGGCCCCGGCGGCTCCTCCAGGATGGCGATGCCGTCCAGGTTCCACTGGGGTGTGTTGAACAGCTTGACCGCGCCGCCGTTGGAGGCGCCGCTGGCCGGGTCGATCTCCCAGATCCCGCTGAACGGGGCAGCCACCCAGATCTTACCGCCCATCCAGGCCATCCCCTTGGGCGGGAACGAAGGTACCGCGAACTGCTTGACCACGGCGAAGTTGTTGGCGATGTCCAGCTTGTAGATGATCCGCTGCTGAACGTCGGAGTGCCACAGGTAGCCCGTGCCGGAAGGGTCGTAGAGCAGTCCCTGGCAGACGTTGCCGGGAATGTTGACCTTGCCGGGCCCGGTGTCGAAGGGGGCGACGCGGCTGCCGGTCAGCGGGTCCACGCGGGTCAGGACGTTGGGCCCGCCGTTCTGCTGCACGCCGGTCAGCCAGAGACTGCTGCCATCGAAAGCCAGCCCTTCGAGGTAGACCAGGCTTCCCGGGCCTTCGCCGGGGAAGGTGGGTGTGATGCTGACCTGCACCGCGCCGGTCTCCTTGTCGATCCGCCGGCAGCCGTCGGTGACCTGGTCGGAGGTCTGCTTGACCACCGTCCACAGCCGCTGCTGATCGTCGAGGTCCAGCTCGTCGAGGAACGCCGCCGCGGGGCTGGGCAGGGTCTTCAGGATGATGACGTCGCCCTGCGCGTCCGGCGGGTTCTTGTGGTTGACCGGGTCGATCTCGAGGATGCGGTTGTTGGGATTGGCGCCGCCGACCTGGTTGTTGCCCTGGTCGGCGATCCAGACGCGCGGCACGGCCATGGCGACTCCCAGGCTGGCCAGCAGGGTCAGCGAAAAAATAACGACGTGTCGAGGTAAAGACACCGCCGGCATCTCCGATAATCAGGCCCTGAATGGCCGGTTTCCCGCTCCGCGATGGTGGGTGGACCACCCTCATTGACTGAGGTTATCCATCGCACCGCACCTAGTCAACCATGAATCTCGCGGTCGAAAGATCCTTTGTATTGCTTCGAATAGGGCCGTATAACTGTGTTTCGATTGAACTGGACACATGGTTATGGGTAGCTTGTCTCAGCGAAGCAGCAAGAATCGAGAACATGGCAACAGTGGCTGAAAGCGGCCCGTGCGGTTGTGCTTTTTGAACAAGGGATAGCACCATGCTGACATCTTGGGATCGGGCAAGTTGGGCACGCAGTCTGATGCGCGTCAATTGCGCGCTGCTGACCATGATCACGCCGCTCATCTTGCCGATTGAACACGCCCGAGCAGAAGTCACCGTGCGCAACGACACCCTTGAGCCGGGGAACCAGGGAGTGATCCAGGCTGGTTTCGTGGCCGGGGACGTGGGAGCGGCGGTGTTCGAGCTGCCTGAAGGCGTGGATGCGCTGAGGATCAAGCGCGTACAGATCCTGTTCCTCTCTTCGCCTGACAACGCTCTTCACACGTTCGGCAGCGTACATCTTTATTGCGCCACGCTGCCCGACCCGGGCCCGCCGCTGCGCACGGTCGGCGGCATCGCGCTCAACCCGGATTACCTCAACGAACTGGACGTCTCGAATGAGGGATGGCTGGTTCAAAGAGGGGACGGCCCCTTCGCCATTGGGTTCGAGTACCTCTGGAAGGTGGGAGGGGCGATTGACGCCGCGAGCGGGCACCTGGTGACCGACAACGACGGCTGTCAGTCCGGCAGGAACATGGCTTACGATGCGGGCACCAGCTCATGGGTAGACCCCTGTCAGTTTACGAACGGCGATTTCATCATCCGTGTGATCGGCGATCCGCTGGAATCCAAGGCGCCGTTTGGTGATTTCGATGAGGACGGGGACGTGGACCAGCAGGATTTCGCCGCGTTCCAGCGCTGCGTGACCGGCCCGATCGGATCGGCATCGGGTGAATGCGCGGCGATCTTCGACTGCGACTCCGACCAGAACGTGGACGCGGATGATTTCGAGCAGTTCGTCGCCTGCGCCCGCGGTGCCACTGTCCCGGCCGATCCGTCCTGCGGCAGTTGTCTGCCACTGGGCTTATGCACAGACGGACTCGTTTCCTGGCTCCTGCGCATCAAACCCGACCAGGAAAAGCATCAGGAAGCACGTTTGGCGTGGATTGGGTACCTGATCCTCGTGATCGTACTCATTGCGGCAGGAGTATGGATCAAGGGGTGCTTCAACAGCCTGCAGCTATCTGCAAAGCAGAGCGCGTTTATGAGTGCCGCTAGCCCCGTGGATCAGCAAGACCTAACCAAGGTCGGGCAGGCCATTCTACATCTGCGCGACACTTTGGGTGCGAATGATCCAGAGGCCCGACGGGCTGGGCAGTATCTTTGGGACTTCGGCTACCATACGAACTGCTGTTTAATACAGAAGGTTCCACTTAATGAGAATCCCTCGAACTTGATTGCCGTTAAAGAACTTGGGACAAATGTCATCATTATCTCAGAAGAGTACCTAACCTATCGCTACTCTAAGGAATCATTGGCGATGATCCTCTACTCAGAATGGTGCCACATTGATGATCCCGGCATCAACAAGGAAGATGATCAACAGGATCGGCTCAGGGCTTTTCGACAAAGGCATGGATACGAGCAACTGCTCCCGGAGATGAAGCATGGTGCAAGCGAAGGAGAAGCGGAGTGAACTGATCCGCGCCGCGGTCCTGATCATCGCCGGGTGTGCCATCATGATCTTCGCCTGTGGCTGGAGCGATCTCGGCAAGCGATTCCACTCATGGGAATGTACGAAGCTGTACCTCGGCTTCGCCGCTCCCTACGCGGTGTTGACGCTGCTGTTCGCGGCCGCGGCCCTGTTGAGCGTGCTGGGGCGCGTCCGGGCCGCTTCCATCGTCCTGCTGCTGGCGCTGGGCGCTTCCGCGGCGATGTTCGCGTACGACAGCGACGTGGATCACCTGCGCTACAACTCGGTCCGCACCGACGGCACCCCCTATTACCTGTTCTGGTGGTGGTACCACCCCGCGCCGCCGGCATCATGATGGCGCTGGTTCGGGTTGCCCGAGGCTGTGAGGTCGGTCTTGAATCCACACCGCAGCGCTGCAGGTGATGATGTCGGACGGCCTCACGCGAAACGTCCGGCACGGGGGCCGGACGCTACGCGCGGGGCCGGGCCAGACGCTACGTCCACCGGGCCGGAGGTTGCGTTGGTTTCAACTCGATCAATCGCGGTTCAATTCACGCACGCCGGCGGCGGCGGCTTGTTCTTGCCGTTGAGGCATTGCTGGAACAGTTGCAGATCGACGCCGTCCACGTCCACGTCGCCGTCCAGCTTCAT
>CAYVVX010000629.1:0-3701 GCA_964455315.1 uncultured Planctomycetales bacterium
CAACCACGAGTCGCCGCGCCGCGGCGAGACCTTCGTCACCCGCAAGATCACCCGGGCGGTGGCCGACATCGTCGCGGGCAGGCAAAAGGAACTGTTCCTGGGTAATCTCGACGCCAAGCGCGACTGGGGTTACGCGCCCGATTACGTCGAAGCCATGTGGATGATGCTCCAGGCCGACGAGCCCGACGATTACGTCGTCGCCACCGGCGAGACCCACAGCGTGCGCGAGTTCCTCGACGCCGCCTTCCGGCTGGTCAATCTCAACCCCGATGATTATGTCCGCATCGATCCGCGCTACTTCCGGCCGACGGAGGTGGATGTGCTCCTCGGCGATGCCGGCAAGGCCCGCCGCAAGCTGGGCTGGACGCCCAGGACCTCCTTCCAGGAACTGGTCCGCATCATGGTGGAAGCGGACCTGAAGGCAGCGGGCATCTCACTGAACAAGGGGTGATTTCGCCCTGCTCGAAGGCCTGGACTGATACCGGTTCATATCTAAACTTGCGGGATAAACGCAGCGGCCGGCGCCCCCGCCGGCCATTTCGCGTGCGGCCATTCGACATCGCGCCGGCAGGCTCCCCTCTCAGGTCGCATCCGATGGTAGCTGCTCAAACCGCGGTCCGCACGGCATCCCCATCCTCCAGCACCTGACGCAGCTTGGCCAGGGCGCGGTTCTGGATCTGCCGGATGCGTTCCTTGCTCAGGCCGATGGTCTGGCCGATGGCCTTGAATGTCGACTTCCGGCCGGTGTCCAGCGGGAATCGGGTCGACAGCACGCGCGACTCCATCTCGGTGAGCTCGGCCCAGTTCTCGTTCAGGGCGCGGTGCAGCATCTCGATACGCAGTTCCGCATCCAGGTCCGCCCGCTCCGTGGGACGATCGAAGGTCGGGTCGTACTGAAAAGGAAGGCGCTGCTTGCGGCGCTGCTCCCGGCGGCTGCGCCGCATGCACGCCCGGGCGATGCAGTTGCACGCGTAGGTGCTGAAGCGGTACCCGCTGAAGGGGTTGAACCGGCGCACCGCCTGGGCCAGCGCGTACATCGCGTCGCTTTGCAGTTGATCCTCGTCAGCCGCCGCGAAGCGGAATCGGTTGAGCATGGAGTAAACCAGGCCCAGGTTGGATTGGACGGCATACTCGCGAATCCGATGCCAGCGGCGGTCCCATACCCGACGTTGCTCGAGGCTGACCGATGCCCGCTTGCCATCCTCACTGGCCATGTACGCGCACGTGTGCATGGCTGTAAAGAGAGTGGTTTCGTCAGGCGGTTCAAGCTCGCTGCCGGGGCGAATGGCCGCCAGGACCATGCTGACTTCTTTCCTGGCCTGCTCCGTATGAAGACGCGGGTGAGAAACGTACCAGGCTGACCGCCTGGTTCCGCGCTTACCTGTTTGTCGTACAGCCGTGTTCGTGCTCATATGCCACTCGCCTTTCTTTCGATGCGTCAACAATCACCAGAACCGACGCCCCGCGTCCTCATCCTGCGTCTCCTGTGTCTACGCGTTGAGATCCGCCCGTGGCCGCAACGCCTGAAAAGTTGCCAACGATTTGTTCCCCGACACAGCCAACTGCTCTTACCGAATAAAACGTTCAAATCGTTCAAACCAACTATACGCCACTCGCGTCCGCCTGTCAATGAAAATCGATCAAATCGTTCATTATCTTCTCCGACCCTTCGACACCCTTTTCCCTGCAAGCTGATTTGTGCTTCGTCTGGATCGATAGAAGTTGTATGCCACGCTTCCCCCGCGGACTTGCGAGTGGTACTGCCGAGGACTAAAATCATGCAAACCAGTCCAGCGGAGCCCGTCATGAAGGAGTTGATCTCACCCAACCAGGCCGCGAAGGCCTTGGGGGTCAGTGAAGCATCACTTAAACGGTGGTGCGACAAGGGGTTGCTGCCCGTCATCCGCACCGCCGGCGGGCATCGCAGGATACCGATCCACGGCGTTCTGCAGTTCATCAGGCAGCAGGGAGCCGACCTGGTCTCACCGGAGGTGCTCGGTTTGCCGCCGGCGACGGGTAGAAGCGGGCACTCGCTCGATCGGGTGCGCGATCTGGTGCGGACCGCCCTGGAAGCGGGCGATGAGCCGCAGTGCGAGCGGCTGATCTTCAATCTCTACCTGTCCGGGCACGCCACCCACCAGGTCTTCGACCGCGTGGTCGGTGAGGCATTTCATCAGATCGGGCATCGGTGGAGCCATGGCGACGTGGAGGTGTACGAGGAGCGGCGGGGTGTCGAGGTGGCCCTTCGCGTCCTCTTCCACCTGCGCCAGGCCTTGCCGGTGGCACCCGAGTCCGCACCGCTGGCCATCGGCGGGACGCTGGGCGGCGATCCCTATGCCCTGCCGACCGGCATGGCGGAGATCGCGCTGCGCGAAGCGGGTTGGCGGGCCCAGAGCTACGGCACCAATCATCCGGTGGAGACGCTGTGCAAAGCGATCGAGGAGGTGCGGCCCCGGCTGTTCTGGTTGAGTGTGTCTGCATTCCCCGGCGGGGATCAGTTCCTCACCGAGTATCAACAGCTTCAGAAAGTGGCCGAGACAAACCGCGTCGCCCTGGCGGTGGGCGGACGCGCCCTCGATTCCGCCCTGCGCGAGCGGATGAGCTACTCCGCCTATGGCGACACGATGGGCCACCTGGTGGCGTTCGCCCGAACCCTGTACCAACCGGACAAGGCGGCCGGCACCGCTCCCGAGAACGAGGGTTGAGCGTCGACCAGCACGGTCACCGGTTCCTGGCGGCCGGGAAATCCGGAGCCAGGTAGACGGGCACCGGCGTGGGCTGATAGCCCTCGTAGGGGTTGCCCTGCGGGCTGCTCTTCTGATCCCGGCGGATCAGGTCATCGACGCATCGTCGGACCTGCCGCTCAAACTTCCTGGCGGCGATCTCGTTCACATCCTCATGGCGAAGATCGTTCTTCGGACGCCCCGGCGGCTGCGGTTCCATGTCCGTCGGCCCCGCGGACGCCCCCACCGTCGCCACCGGGCTGCCGCTGGCAGTATCGAACAGCACCCCGCTGAACGCCGCGAACTGCGGGTCCGCCTGCGACGGTCCGTAAACCAGGCACAGCCCGCTGCCCAGTCGCCCGGCGGATGCGACCAGTTCGTCGACCTTCGCTTCCGGCCAGGCCACCGACTGTCGGTCCATGACCAGCACCTCGCGGATCGGCGGCAGGGTGTTGAACAACGAATTCCAGTGACCGCCCTGCTCTTCCTTCAGGCGCCCGATGCGCCAGCCGGCCTCGCGGGCGTCTTCCGGCACGCGGAAGGTGTCCTGCCATTCAAGCGGCACGACGGCAACGGCAGCCGGGAATCGTCCCTGTGAGGGTTCCGTCTCGATCACCTGGTAGCCGTCGAGCGGCGCGGACCACACCCCCAAGGCCACCTCCGCGGTCGAGAGCGTCTGCCCGGCATAGGATTCCGGCACCTTGTGCTCCGAGCATCCCGTCGCCGGCACGATGGCACTCACTCCAAGAACGATCAGCGTAGGGAACCTGCGGTTTGTCACGTGGATCAAGCTCCTGCAAACGGGTGTCATCCTGCCTGGGTTTATCGGCATCCCACGGGCCGAATTGAGGATTATCCGGACATCCGGAAAGTCCCATATTCCAAGGGTTTACAAGCCGTGGGCCGGGCCGCGTCGGCGGCGTCTTTGTAACTCACGCGCCCCATCACCCGCGCCGATAAAACCTCCGCAGCCGCAGG
>CAYVVX010000630.1:0-3697 GCA_964455315.1 uncultured Planctomycetales bacterium
CGACCGACCGGGCGGCGTTTGACGCCTGCCGGACGGCGCCGATGGTCCCGGCGGATCCGGACTGCGCGGCCACGGTCACGCCGTGAGCCGCCCCGGGAACTCCCGCTGGAGGTGAACGGGATGCGGCCGCCCCGGCGTTCCGGCGGCGCGGCAGGATCTTCCCCGATCCGCGCCCTGCCATTCCCGGGATGGGGCGTTACAATGGAGAGGGTCAAGGTCGCCTGCCTTCCCCCGCAGCGAGCACCTCATGCATCTGACCGCCTATACCGACTACGCCCTGCGTGTGCTTATCTACCTGGCCGTCGATCCCCAGCGGCAGAGTTCCATCGCCGAAGTCAGCGAGGCTTACGGTATTTCGCGGAACCATGTGGTCAAGGTGGTTCATCACCTGGCCAGGGCCGGGCTGATCCACACGCTCCGGGGTCGGGGCGGGGGCATGCGGCTGGCCCGCGATCCGGGGACGATCACGGTGGGCGAGGTCATCCGGATCACCGAGCGGGAGTTCGCCCTGGTGGAGTGCTTCCGGGGCGAGCGGAACCGATGTCCCATCACCGGGGCCTGCACGCTGAGCCGTGTGCTTCACGACGCCCTGGGCGCATTCCTGGCGGTGGTCGATGCCCACACCCTGGCCCAACTGGTGGACAAGCCTGACGCGCTGGGCCCCCTGTTTCATGTGAGCGCGATCGCGCCGGTGAACAACCCGCCGGGAACGGCTCAAACGCAGACGGGCTGATGCGGGCATCCGCGCCCGCGGCGCCCGTGCGGCATCATCGGCCCGCGGCGGGCGGTTCGGCCAGGCGCTCGGTGAACCGCGTCTCGATCAGTTGCCGGGCGTTCAGAACCTCGCGGGGGCTCTCGACGGCGCGGAACGTGCCGGTGAGGCGGGCGGCGGGGAACGGCTCGATGGCATCGCCCATCTGGTAGCGCGGCGAGAGGTTGCCGCTCTCGATCCGCCCTTTCAACTCGCCGGTGTACTTGTCGATCTTGTAGCTGATGAATGCCGAGCCGTCGTAGCGCACGCCCGTCGGCGGGCTGAGGATGGCGTACTCGACCCGGGCGTTGACCTGGGTGGAATCGACGAAGCTGGCCCCCAGTCGCGGGTTCCAGATCTGCCTCAGGTACAGGATCTGCGTGATCGTCTGGGTGGGATCCTCGGTGCTGGGATGCTCGGTCTTGAGTGCCACCTCGATGAGTCCCTGGGCGGTCCGGTGGTACACACAGCGGCGGAACTCGGTGCTCAGGCTTTCCTGGACTCCGGCGCGATCCACCGCCTTGAGGACCATGCGGCTCGGCTCGTTCGCACAGCCGCTCAGAAGCGCCAGCCACAGAACCCCCCCGATCGCCGCGAACCGCCGGTCCCACGCCTTTGCCGGGCGGGCCGCCCCCGCGGGCCTGATGCATTCCTGATCCGTGCTCATGCCGGGCGATTGTAGCGGCACCGGGGCGGATGTCATCCGCCCCGGCTTGCCGCGCCGCGCCGCTCGCGGGAGTAAGGGAACGGATCGGCCCGGTGCGTCCCCGGCGGGCCCACCGGCAGGGCGGGCGGGCTCGTCGGGCGGCTGGCGTGGACCCCGGCGTTGGGATATAATTCCCGGTTCGGCACGCAGCGAAGCCGGCACCGCGGGTGGTGCCGCCGGGCCGAACGGCAACCTTCGGATAAAGCCCGGCGGCGGTCCTCGCCGAGGGGCGGAATCCGGCATTGTTCACGTCTTTTCAGGGACAAGGATTCTTCACAAGCATGGTCGACTACAACCTCATCAGCACGTTGGAAATGGACGAGAGCCTCCTGGATCAGGAGATCGCCGAAGCCCTCGGTCATGACACCTCGGACACCGCCGTCGAAGCCACCATCGACCGCACCGTCGGCACCTTCCAGGCCGGCACCATTCTCAAGGGTCGGATCATCGGGATCGTCGGCGACGACGTGCTCATCGACGTGGGCCTCAAGAGCGAAGGGCTTATTCCCACCAGCGAATGGGATGACAAGTCCGAGATCGACGCCGGCGACCAGATCGACGTGTGGCTCGAGTCCGTCGAGTCCGACAGCGGGCTGGTGGTCATTTCCAAGCGCAAGGCCGACCGCATCCTCAACTGGCAGCGGATCACCGAAACCGCCAACGAAGGCGACGACGTCAAGGGCCGGGTCACCCGCAAGATCAAGGGCGGCCTGCTGGTGGACATCGGCGTGCCGGTGTTCCTGCCGGCCAGCCAGGTGGACATCCGCCGTCCCGGCGACATCGGCGAGTTCATCGGGCGCGAGATCCACGCCAAGATCCTCAAGATCGACACCGAGCGCCGCAACATCGTCATCAGCCGCCGCCGCTACATCGAGGAGCAGCGCCAGGTGGCCAAGGAGCGCGTGCTCCGCGACATCGAGATCGGCCAGACCCGCAAGGGCATCGTCAAGAACCTGGCCGACTTCGGCGCGTTCGTCGACCTGGGCGGGATCGACGGCCTGCTGCACATCACCGACATGAGCTGGGACCGGGTCAATCACCCGTCGGACATGCTGCGCATCGACCAGGAGGTCGAGATCAGGATCCTCAACGTGGACCGCGACAAGGAAAAGATCGCCCTGGGCCTGAAGCAGCTCACCGCCAACCCGTGGGAGTCGATCGAGGAGCGCTATCCGGTCAGTTCCCGGATCAAGGGCGAAGTGGTCAACATCATGAACTACGGCGCCTTCGTGAAGCTCGAGCCGGGCGTCGAGGGCCTGGTGCACATCTCCGAGATGAGCTGGACCCGGCGCATCAACCACCCCTCCGAGCTGATCAGCCTCAGCGACGAGATCGAGGTGGTGGTCCTGGACATCAACAAGGACAAGCAGGAAATCTCGCTCGGCATGAAGCAGACCGAGACCAACCCCTGGACCAAGGTGGCCGAGAAGTACCCGCCCAACACCATCATCGAGGGCAAGGTCCGCAACCTGGCCAACTACGGCGCCTTCGTGGAGATCGAGGAGGGCATCGACGGCCTGCTGCACGTGTCGGATATGAGCTGGACCAAGAAGATCAGCCACCCCTCCGAGGTGCTCAAGAAGGGCGACACGGTCAAGTGCGTGGTGCTCTCGGTGGACCAGGAGAAGATGCGCGTCGCGCTGGGCACCAAGCAGCTCAGCGAGGACCCGTGGATCAAGGCGATTCCGGACACCTACATCCCCGGCCAGATCGTCAAGGGCAAGGTCACCAAGATCACGAACTTCGGCGTCTTCGTCGAGCTCGAGCAGGATCTGGAAGGCCTGCTGCACGTGAGCGAGCTGGCCGACCACAAGGTCGAGAACCCGCACGACGAGGTGAAGATCGGCGCCGAGATCGAGGTCAAGATCCTGCGAGTCGATTCGCAGGAGCGCAAGATCGGCCTCTCCAAGAAGCGTGCGGAATGGGCGACGGAGGAAGCCGGCGGACGTGCCTATGGCAAGCCCAAGGCCCGCCGTGGCGGTCTGCACGGTCCTGGTGAGGATTCCACCGACCTCATTCACGACTTCCCGTTCCGGCGTCCGAAGACGGATGCCCCCGAGGGGACGGAAGAGGGCGGCGGTACGGACGAGCCCCAGGGCTAATCACCAAGTCTCCCGAATCAGACGATAAGTGGAGTGAGACCGCCGCCGGTGAGCGGCGGCGGCTCTCACACCGCGTCGGTTGTCGGCGCCGGTTATCGGGCCTTCGCTCCCGGAGGACACAACGATCGCTGTCGAAAC
>CAYVVX010000631.1:0-3696 GCA_964455315.1 uncultured Planctomycetales bacterium
GGAGTCCCGCCCGAGCGCCTCCCCGACGGACGCCACGCCGACCAGCCTCAAGGCGGCGTCGCTGGCCGCGAGGATGGTCCCGTCGGCGCCGATCCGCATGAGACAGCCGGGCTGGATGTCCCGGAGGCGCCGCCGACATCCACGGCGGTCTCGGCCAACGCGGGCGTCATCTACGCCAGCACCGAAGCGCTGTACGTCACCGATCCGGACTACTCCTCCCTCGGCTTCGTCAGCCGCGAGGACACCATCGTCCACAAGCTCAGCTTCACGGACAACGGAACCACCTACGCCGGAAGCGGGCTGGTGCCCGGCCGGCCGCTCAACCAGTATTCGCTCGGTGAGCATGATGGCGACCTGCGGATCGCGACCACGCTGGACACTTTCGGCGGCGACGGGTTTTCCACCGGCAACGGCGTTTACGTACTTCGCGAGGCCAACAACGCGTCGCTGGACGTCATCGGGAAGATCGAGAACATCGCCCCCGGCGAGCAGATCTACGCCGCCCGCTTCATCGGGGAGCGCGGCTTCCTGGTCACCTTCCGGCGGGTGGATCCGCTGTTCACCCTCGATCTGAGCGATCCGGAGAATCCGCAGATCGTCGGCGAATTGAAGGTGCCCGGCTTCTCCGACGATATCCAGCTTCTGGATGAGAACCACCTGCTGACCATCGGCAAGGACACCGTGGATGCCGGCACGTTCGCCTGGATCCAGGGCGTGCAGCTTTCCATCTTCGACGTCACCGATCCCACCAACCCGACCCTGCTGCACAAGGAGGTCATCGGCGGGCGGGGCAGCAACAGCGAAGCCAACTACAACCCCAAGGCGTTCAATTTCTACGCTCCACTCGGCGTACTGGCGTTCCCGATGGAGGTCTATTCCGAGGGAACCACCGGGGCGGCCTACGGCGGCTACGAGTTCACCGGCCTGTACGTCTATGACGTCAGCGTCGAGAACGGCTTCGAGATCAAGGGGCGGATCGCCGCGTCGGATCCCTCGGCGACCGTGGGCTGCTTCTACTACGGCTACGGCGGGTTCAGCCGGGGCGTATTCATCGGTGACCACGTCTACGCCGTGACCGCCACGGGAGTGAAGGCCGCCGATCTGGCCGACGTGGAGACCATCGTCGGCGAGGCGGAGTTTGCGGGCGAGGATGTCCCCGACAACTGCTATTTCGCGGAAGCCGATGTCATCCTGCCCATTGGCGTGGGCGTCCGCTAAACTCAACTGTCCGCGGGCCGGGCGGGGTGGTGTTCACCCCGCCGATCAGTCGTGTCAGCAGACCCGCGGAAACCCCATGTGAGGAGATCACTACCGTATGAGAGCCTTGTTTCTGGCCGCCATGTCGGCCGGCCTGTCCATCGGCGACTGCATCACCATCATCCCGGGACCGGTCGCCTGCACGCAGGAGTACGTCTACGGGCTCAGCGTCACGGTGCTCAACGAGGAGGGCGGCCAGTCGATCACCGGCGCGACGCTGACCCTGCGCGAGGGCAGCTACACCGAGGTGATGGAGGAAGGCTCGCCGGGCGTGTATATCGGCGCCGGCGAGCGGGCCGGCTCCTACACCCTGACCATCGAGAAGACCGGCTTCGAGGATCGGGCCATCGGGAACCTGGTGGTGACCGCCAACGAGTGCCACGTCATCCCCCTGGCGCGGACGTACACGCTCCAGCCGGAGAACTGATCCGGCCTGGGGGCCATGCGCAGGATATGTTCCAGGCCGGAGGAGGCTTCACCCGCTTCCCCGGCCTTTCTCATGGTGCCCGGACCGGGCTCCCCGCGGGGACGGCCGGGCCGTCGACCGGGCGCAATCCCCGGAATCCGGAGGGTTGCAATCGGGGATGGATGAAGCTATATTGCGGCAGTTCATGTGATAAGGGCAGGAAAAATGGTGTGTGCCGGCTCGTGAGGAGCCCGGACGGTTGGTCCCGACAAGGTGCACAAGAGGTGGAACGGTAAAAGGTTATGTCGATCTCGGTTGAACGCAAGCGGCAGGTTCTGGGCGATTATCGTCAGCACGATACGGACACCGGCTCCCCGGAAGTTCAGATCGCGCTGTTGACCTCCCGCATCACCGAACTCACCGAACACCTCAAGTCGCACAAGAAGGACCATTCCTCCCGTCGCGGGCTGCTCAAGATGGTCGGCCGGCGGTCCAGCCTGCTGAAGTACCTGACCAGCGTGGACCGCGAGCGGTATCAGAAAGTCATTGCACGCCTCGGACTGCGAAAGTAGCGACCGTCCCGGCCGAGCGACGCGTTCGGCCATCGCGCCAGCCACCTCCGAAGGGTTCCCACGACTGGGATCTTCACGGAGCGAAGCCGCGGTCGTGGCGCTGCGCTCGACGCTCCAACCCCGCCCCCGCTTCACATTCTCCTACTCGCGCATTCAATGGGTACCACCTTCAGGTGGATTAACGGTTACTTTGTCGGCAAGGCAGGTTCATCAATGGGAACGATCAGAGTTGAAGGTGAGGTCGGCGGACGGAAGCTGACGTTCGAAACCGGGAAAGTCGCCCGACAGGCTGACGGCGCGGTCATGGCGACCTACGCCGACTGCGTCGTGCTGGGCACATCCGTGCGGGCCAAGCCCCGCGAAGGGCTGGACTTCTTTCCGCTGACGGTCGACTATCGCGAAAAGACCTACGCCGCGGGCAAGTTCCCCGGCGGGTTCTTCAAGAGGGAAGGCCGGCCCACCTCGAAAGAAATCCTCACCATGCGGATGATCGACCGGCCCATCCGCCCCCTGTTCCCCGATGGGTTCATCGACGAAATCCAGATCCAGACCTACGTGCTCGGTGCCGATCCGGCGTTCGACTCCGACATCCTGGCCATCAACGCCTCGTCAGCCGCGCTATCGATCAGCTCCGCCCCCTTTGAAGGCCCCATCGGCGCGGTTCGCGTCGGGCGGGTGGATGGTCGACTGATCATCAACCCCACCTACGAGGAGCTGGAATCTTCGGACATGGACATGGTTCTCGCCGGCCACAAGGACGGCGTGAACATGATCGAAGTGGGCTCCCACGAGATCAGCGAAGAGGTTCTCGCCGAGGCCATCGCCCTGGGCTACGAGTCGATCCAGACCATCTGCGGGATGATGCAGGAACTTCGCGACAAGGTCGGCAAGGAGCGCCCCTGGAACCCGCCGGTAGCCAATTCGGACCTCGACCGCCGCGTCCGCGAGATGTCCCACGACGAGCTGATGAAGCGGCGCCAGATCCCCGGCAAGCTGGAGCGCAAGGCCGCCGTCCAGGAGCTCTACGACCAGGTGCTGGACGCGCTGGCCCCCAAGGACGCCGAGAAGCCCGAGTTCGATCGCAAGGCGGTCAACAACGCCATTCACAAGATTGAGGAGGAGGTCTTCACCAAGCAGATCCTCTCCACCGAGAAGCGCTCCGACGGACGCGGACCGACCGAGATTCGCCCGCTGGTGTGCGAGGTCGGCCTGCTGCCCCGGGCCCACGGCTCGGCCCTTTTCCAACGCGGCGAGACCCAGTCCCTGGTGGTCACCACCCTGGGCACCGCCCGCGACGAGCAGGTGATCGACGGGCTGGCCGAGGAGTACAGCAAGAAGTTCATGCTGCACTACAACTTCCCGCCCTTCTGCGTGAACGAAGCCAAGCGCATCATGGGCCCCGGCCGGCGCGAGATCGGCCACGGCGCCCTCGCCGAGCGGTCGCTGGAGGCGGTGCTGCCC
>CAYVVX010000632.1:0-3693 GCA_964455315.1 uncultured Planctomycetales bacterium
TTCAGCGCGTTCTCGGCCCACATCAGCGGCATCCTGTCGACCTGTCCGTGACAGGTGGTGCAGCCGATGCCCTTGTGCAGGTGGATGCTGTGATTGAAGTAGGCGAAATCCGGGAGGTCATGCACCCGGGTCCAGGCGATGGGCATGTCGGTGCGGAAGCTTTCCCGTACCGGTTCGAGAATCTCACTGTCGGTGAAGATCTGCGAGTGGCAGGTCATGCAGGTCTTGGTCGGGGGGATTCCCGCGAAGCTGCTGGTGTCCGCGGAGGTGTGGCAGTAGCGGCAGTCGATGCCCAGGGCGTTGACGTGATGTTCGTGGCTGAACGGCACCGGCTGCGGACGAACCACGGATGCGTCCGTGGCGAAGGGCGAGCGAATCAGGACGCCGAAGACCCAGGCGAGAACGGCCAGGAAGAACACGGCCCCAAAGATACTCACCTTGGAGAAGGTGTTGGTACTGGGGTGAAAAAGCTGGGCCATCTATCGTCCCTGGGCTGCGTGCCTGCCCGGATCGTCAACCAAGGCATCCATGCCCGTGCCGAGTCCTCGTGCGGCTTGAGCAGCCGCCCCACCTGAGGGCTGACAGGTCGACCAATCCATTGGGACAACGGACCGCCCGGGAGGAAACGACTTACCATCCGTGGAGGCAAGGGCGGTCAAGGCTGTGTCGGGCACAGCACGTTCAGTCTCGTCATCAGGCTGTGTCAGCGAGCATGAGCCCTTGTCGACCATTCAACGGCAACGAACGTCGGCATGTTAGTAATCGTTGCTCCGGGATGTCAAGTCCCCGGGAGATTCAATGAATCGCGGGCTGGCGGCGTGATTACCCTGATCTTGATTGTGGCCGAGCCCCGGTCCACCGTTGCGGACCCGTTCCGTGCGGGTTCGCCTGGGACGGCGTGGACTTGCCCCAGTGGGTTCATTATCGTGGGATGATGTTGAACCGCCCGAATTGACGCCGCATGAACACGAGGCGGGCGCTGAGAGTCGAGACCGGTAAGCCGAAGGTGAGCCATGAATGAACGGAATCCCGGGGTCAACAGCCTGAGTCTGTCCTTTGCCGAGCAGTTGCTGGCTGACTATCTGCGCGATCCGTCGTCCGTGCCGCCGGACTGGCGCGCTTTTTTCGCCACCCTGGACCCTCCCCAGGCGCGGTCGGTGTCGCCGGTCCAGTTGCGGCCGTCGTTCCGGCCCGCGTCGATTTTCCACGGCGGCACGGGGCCCGCGGGGAACGGCCACCGCAGCGGAAACGGCGACGGCGCGGCCCCGACGGTCGGCGAGCGGCGCATGGGATTGTTGCAGGATCGGCTGGACCAGCTGGTGCGGGCCTACCGGGTGCGCGGTCACATGGAGGCGAAGCTGGACCCGCTGCGCCGTCCGCGCGAGCCGGTTCCGGCGCTGGAGCCTTCCTACTACGGCTTCACCGAGGAGGACTACGACCGCCATTTCTCCAGCCGGACGGTCGCCGGTACCGACAACCACACGCTGCGCGAAATCGTTCAGCGCATGCGCAACACCTACTGCCGGTCGATCGGCGTGCAGTTCATGCATATCGACGACCTGGAGATCCGCCACTGGCTGCAGGACCGGATGGAGGGCTGCGAGAACCGCGTGAAGTTGGGGCGGGTGGAGCAGATCCGCATCCTCACCCTGCTGACCCAGGCGGTGGTCTTCGAGGAGTTCATCCAGAAGAAATACGTCGGGGCCAAGAGCTTCTCGCTGGAAGGTTCGGAAAGCCTGATCCCGCTGCTCAGCATCGCCATCCAGCAGGCCGCCGGGCACGGCGTGCAGGAGATCGTCCTGGCCATGGCCCACCGCGGACGTCTGAACGTGCTGGCCAACATCATGAGCAAGCCGCCCCAGGATATCTTCCGCGAGTTCGACGACGTCGATCCCCAGCAGTACAACGGCCGGGGGGACGTCAAGTATCACCTCGGCTACAGCTCCGACTGGGAATCGGGGTCGGGTCAGAAGGTGCACCTGTCGCTGTGCTTCAACCCCAGCCACCTGGAGTTCATCAATCCGGTGGCCATCGGGCGGATGCGGGCCAAGATGGACCGCTGCGGCGACGGCAAGCGTGAGCGGGGCATGGTGCTGCTGATTCACGGCGACGCCGGCTTCGCCGGGCAGGGCGTGATCCAGGAGACGCTCAATCTCAGCGAGCTGCGCGGCTATCGCGTCGGCGGCACCATCCACGTCATCGTCAACAACCAGATCGGGTTCACCACCTCGCCGGAGGACGGGCGTTCGACGGAGTACGCTTCGGCCGTCGCCAAGATGCTGCAGATCCCCATCTTTCACGTGAACGGGGAGGATCCCGAAGCGGTCTCGCAGGTGGTGATGCTGGCGATCGACTTCCGCCGGAAGTTCAGGCGCGACGTGGTCATCGACATGTACGGCTATCGCCGCTTCGGGCACAACGAGGGTGACGAGCCCTCGTTCACCCAGCCGCTGTTGTATCGTGCCATCGGGCGGCGCAAGCGCGTGCGCGACGGCTACGTCGAGCATCTGCTCAAGCTCGGCGGCGTCACCCGCGAGCAGGCCGAGGGCATCGAGGCGTTGTGCCGTGAGAATCTCGAACAGGCCCTGGGGGCCGCCCGCAGCAGCGCGTATGTTCGCAAGTTGCAGTCCATGGGCGGCATCTGGAACGGCTACGTCGGCGGGCCGGCCGGCGCCGTGCCGGAGGTGGACACCTCGGTGGAGCCGGGGCGGCTGTCTTCGCTGCTGGAACGGCTGGCTTTCATTCCCGACGGTTTTCACCTGCATCCGAAGCTGGAACGGTGGATCAAGGCCCGCCAGGAGATGGCGGCCGGGGAGCGCCCGCTGGACTGGGCGGCGGGCGAGGCGCTGGCGTTTGCGACCCTGGCGACGGAGGGAATTCGTGTCCGCATGAGCGGCCAGGACTCCGAGCGGGGCACCTTCAGCCACCGTCACGCGGTGCTGCATGACTATGAGGACGGCAACACCTATGTGCCCCTGCGCCACCTGGCCCCGAATCAGGCCAGCGTTCGGATCTACAACAGCCCGCTGTCGGAAGTCGGCGTGCTGGGCTTCGAGTACGGCTACAGCCTGGACTGTCCCGACGGCCTGGTCATCTGGGAGGCGCAGTTCGGGGACTTCTGCAACGTGGCCCAGGTCATCCTCGACCAGTTCATCGTCAGTGCCGAGGACAAGTGGCGGCGCCTCTCCGGGCTGGTCATGCTGCTGCCGCACAGCTTCGAGGGGCAAGGCCCCGAGCACGCCTCGGCGCGGCTGGAGCGGTTCCTGACCCTGGCCGCGGAGGACAATATCCAGGTGTGCAACTGCACCACGCCGGCGCAGTACTTCCATCTGCTCCGGCGGCAGGTACTGCGCAAATGGCGCAAGCCGCTGGTGCTGATGGCCCCCAAGAGCATGCTGCGGCATCCCCGGGCGGTGTCGGCGCTGGAGGATCTCGCCAGCGGCGGCTTCCGCCCGGTGCTGGCGGATGGGGGCGTCGATCCGGCCAGGGTCCGGCGCGTCCTGCTGTGCAGCGGCAAGCTCTACTATGAACTGCTCGAGCATCGCGAATCGACGCATCGCGAGGACGTGGCTATACTCCGACTTGAGCAGCTATATCCGCTGTGCCGGGACGCCCTGGGCGAGGCACTGGCGCCTTACGCCGACGGCACGCAACTGGTCTGGGTCCAGGAGGAGCCGGAGAACATGGGCGCCT
>CAYVVX010000633.1:0-3693 GCA_964455315.1 uncultured Planctomycetales bacterium
GGTGGTCATCCGAATGACCTGCATGGCTTTGGCTGCGAGGTAATCGAAGGCCCGGGTGAACAGTTTGCGATCGCGGGTGGGATGTACGGCGGATGCGAACCCAGCCACGGGTAGCGACAGCAACGAGAGATGGCAACTGTGCTTCATGGGACGACTCACCAGTAGATCGCGTAGATGCCCGCGAACAGGAGCACGGCAACGATGCTCCAGAAAGTGACGGTGGCGTACCACGGCTGTTGCCGCTCGTCGGGCGAGCGGTTCAGCGATGGCCGCCAGGTAAAGGACATGGACTGCTCCGACGGTCGCGGGGTCAGCAGGCTGACGACGACGATGAACGCGGCAACAACGAACCAGAGGATAAACGCGAAGTTGAAGAGGTGGATCGGCCGGGCGATGCCGGGCAGCGTGAGCATGTTGTTGCCCTTTTCGTCGAACAGAAACGGCACGGCCACCAGCGGGGCGGTGAGGATGAACGCGCCCACGGCGGCCTGCGCGGTGGTCCGCCTCCAGAGGGCGCCGAGCAGGAAGACCAGTGAAATGGGGACGGCGAGAATGGCCCAGGCACTCTGAGAGTAGAGGAAAATGTAGGTGTAGCTGCGGGCGAAGACGGTCAGCGGCAGAGCCACCAGCAGGGTAACCAGCCCGGTGATCCGGCCGACGCGGATGAGCTGCCGGTCGGAGGCGTCGGGTCGCAGCCAGCGGCGGTAGATGTCGCTGGTGAACACGCTGGCGGTGGCGTTGGTGATGGCCGCGACGCTGGACATGATGGCGCCGATGACCGCGGCCACGAGGAGACCGCGCAGGCCGGGTCCGAAGAGTTGATGCACGAGGTAGGGGTAGACGGCGTCGGCGATGGGCTCGCCGTTGGCGCCGACGGGCAGGCCGGGAGCATTGCCGGTGGTGAACAGTTCATAGGCGATGTAGCCGGGGAAGGCGAAACAGAGGGTCAGCACCGGGCCCAGGAACGCGGTCATGAGGATGCCGAGTTTCCCGTGACGCTCGGAGCGGGCCCCCAGGGTCGACTGCACGTAGAACTGATTGGTGCAGCAGTACCAGACGTTGGTGGAGAAGACGAGCAGCAGCAGGCCCGGCCAGGGGACGTCGGGGTCGCTGACGGGTCGGACCAGGTGGCCGCGATCAGTGGCGTACATGCGCTCCATGAGCCCGGACCATCCTCCGTCGATGCGGCTCAGGCCGACAGCGAGCAGCAGCAGCCCGCCGAGGAGGAGCAGGATGCACTGGAAGGTCTCGGTCCAGGCGACGGCGGACATGCCGCCGTAGACGGTGTACAGGCCGGTGAAGGCGACGATGGACAGGGCCGTCCAGAGGGGCGGGACGCCGAGCAGATGCTCGCCGGCGACGGTGCCCAGGGCCAGGACCATGACCAGGGCAATGCAGGCGTTGCTGAAGATGGTGTAGGCGGCGAAGAGCAGGCGCGTGGTTCGGCCGAAGCGATGTTCGAGGTACTCGGGGATGGTGGTGACGCCGCTGCGGAGGTACAGGGGCAGGAAGACGAAGACCATCAGCAGCAGGGCGGGCAGGACGCCGAGTTCCCAGTTGGAGACGACCATGCCGGCGCCGAAGCCGTAGCCGACCTCACCGAGCATCTGTTCGGCGCTGATGCTGGCGGCGACCATGGTGAAGCCGATCATCCAGAAGGGCAGCGAGTGCTCGGCGACGAAGAACCCGCGGCTGCTCTCCGTCCTGCGGCGGGTGGACCACCAGCCGATGACCAGCGTGGCCAGGAAGTAACAGGCAATGATGACGTAGTCGATGGCGGCCATGAGCTGATCCGGGTGCTGGACGCGATCGGATACCGCCGGGGCGGCGCGACGGGGGTATTGGAGCGGAAGGCGGGGGTGGCGTCCAGCAGGGGCGTCCACCCTGCCCGGGGGTCCGGGGCGGTGCTTGGATAGCGCGGCGTGCGCTTTAGATTGGGGTTTCTACCCCCCCCTTCTCTTGCGGGCGTCCGGTGAACCGTGGTATCCTTCTGATCACCAGTGGACCCGGGGTGTCACCGGCTATCCGCTCCAGCTTGGCCGTTTGTGCCAGCTCCGGGGGCGAACGCGGGTCACGGGGTTCGACACATACCGAGCACCAGTTGAGGGAGGACCGCGGGATGAAGGCTCATCGATTCCTGTACCCGGGCATCGTTCTGGCCTCTGTCATGGTTTTGGCTGGTGGCGGTATCGCCCACGCGGCTGTCCGCTACGTCGACCCGGGGGCGCCGGGCCCGCGTGACGGTACTTCCTGGGCGCGGGCCTTCGCCCATGTGCAGGATGCGCTGGCGGTGGCTGCGGCCAATGATGAGGTCTGGGTGACGGCGGGTACATACCGGACGGGCCCGCCGGGCGCGCCGCGGGAGTCGCGTTTCACGATCAAGCCCGATCGGTCGATCTACGGCGGCTTCGGCGGTTACAACTCCGCACAGTTTCCGGGCGGGGAGACTCAGCGGGATCAGCGCGACCCCGCGGCGAACATCACCATTCTCAGCGGCGACATCAGCGGGAACGACGGGCCGAACTTCACCAACCGGGGCGACAACGCGTACCAGGTGGTTTTCATTGAAGTCAACACAGCTCCGGTGGTCATCGCAGGATTGACGATCAGCGGAGGCCAGGCGGACGCTGTCAAGGCGAGCCGGGGCGCCGGTGTCTATGCCGGTGGTCGCGCCAGGATCGACAGGTGCATCATTATCGACAATTACTCGACCTTCGAGGGGGGAGGACTGACGTCATTCAATGATTTGACGGTGGTGGACTGCCGTTTCGAGCGCAATGGCAGTCGTTCCGGGGGTGCGTTGAGAACCGACGACGAGAATACCGAGCTTCAGGGCTGCGTCTTCAGAAGCAATTATGCTGAGGTGATCGGCGGAGCGTTGAGCACGGCTTTTCCCATCGTGATATCCAACTGCCTGTTTGAAGCGAATACGTCCATCGGCAACGGGGGTGCGGTTTACAATAGGGCGGATACATCCATGACTGGGTGTATCTTCCGTGGCAATCAGGCGCCAGGCCAGGGCGGAGCCATCTACAACACCAATGGTGGCAAGCCGCTCATTCAGGACTGTATCTTCGAGGGGAATGCTCAATCCGCGATCTACAACTGGGCCGGCAGTCATCCCACGATCAGGGGCTGTCTGTTTCGGGCGAACTTTGCCTTCACGACGATACCGCAGCGGGATGACGATGGCGGAGCCATTCGCAACGACTCGGGACACTCCACCATCGAGAGTTGCCTGTTCGTCGGCAACGTGGCTCCTGAACGCGGGGGGGCGATTTCCTGCCGGTCGAACGCCCATGCGACCCTGGTCAACTGCACCCTGGTCGAGAATCTTGCCGGTCTCGAAAACGGTGCCGTCGCGGTCCGCGATGCGACCTCCACTGCCTCGCTGATGAACTGTATCGTATGGGGGAATCGTGATACGAGCTTTCCCGGGTTCGACAACCAGCTCAGCCCGACGGTTTCGGCCGGTTTCAGCCTGATCGACGATGGTTCACCCGGCATCCTGGGCGTGTTTCCCGGAGCGGGCAACATCGACTTCGACCCGCGGTTCGTCCGTCCGCCGGACGATGGCGGTGACGGCTGGGGGGTGGGCGACAATGATGATTTCGGCGACCTTCGTCTCCAGGTCGGCTCCCCGGCCATCAACGCGGGCAGCAACGCCGCCGTCCCGGAGGATCTCATCGGTGA
>CAYVVX010000634.1:0-3687 GCA_964455315.1 uncultured Planctomycetales bacterium
GGGGAGAAGGCAACGGGGGGAAGGCGAGAAGTGAGAAAGGGGGGATTTCGGACGCGAGATTTCAGAGTGCGGGAGCCGGGATCGGGGATTTCAGATTTGAAATATCAGATTTGAGATTTCAGATTTGAAACGGCCAGATTTGAGATTTCAGATTTGAAACAGCCAGATTTGCAGTCTCAGATTTGAGATCTCAGATTTGAAATGGCCGGATTTGGAATCTCAGGTTTCTGATTTCGATATCATCTCAGGGTTGCGAACTGGGATTTCGGATCCGGGCAGGCGTGCGCCGGTGGGGGGCGGCCGGGGTCAGGGGTGTTGACGCTGGTGCCAGTCGCAGAGGACCAGCAGGGCCCAGAGGATCTCGGCGCTGTCGCGGCGGCGGTGGAGGTGGTCGTCGAAGAGTTTTGCGGCGGTGGCGGGGTTGAGGCCCAGGCTGGTCAGGGCGGCGGGCGTCACGCGGTCGTGGTACATGTCGCGCAGCTCGTGGCGCAGGAACTCGCCGACGGGAACTTCGAAGCCCATCTTGGGGCGGGTGAGCACCGGAGGCGGCAGCAGGTCGCGGAAGGCCTCGCGGAGGACGCGCTTGCCGGCGGTGCCGCTGATCCTGTGTTCGAGCGGCAGGGAGCAGGCGAAGCTGACCACGTCGGCCGAGAGCAGCGGGACGCGAACCTCCAGGCTGTGGGTCATGCTGGCGATATCGACCTTGTGGAGCATGTCGCCGGGGAGCCCGACGGCGAGGTCGGCGGCGAGGATGCGGGCGAGATCGAACTGCCCGGCGCCGGCCACAGACGAGGTCGGGTGGGGTTCGTGGGCGCTTGAGGGCATGCCGTCGGTCGCACCGCTTTCGTAAATGTCGCGGAGCAGCCGGGATCCGCCGGAGGCGCGGTCGGCGCCGAGCAGTCCCGCGGCAGTGGCCGGATCGATGATGCGGGCCCAGGCGAGGTGCAGGCCGAGCGGATCGGTCGCGTCGGTGAGGGCGAGTTTCTTGAGTTGGCGCACCCTGGAGAGCAGGGGCGTGCTGCGGGCGGTGGGCAGAAGCTTGAGCAGCGGCTCGATCACGCCGCGGCGCAGTATCGCGGGCAGGCGCTGGTAGCGGCGATGGTGGTGCTGCCCGATGTACCTCCAGTAGCCGCCGAAAAGTTCGTCGCCGCCGTCGCCGCTGAGCGCGACGGTGACATGCTCGCGGGTGTGGCGGCTGATCAGGGCGGTGGGCAGGAGCGAGGAGTCCGCGAAGGGCTCGCCGAGCCGTGCCAGCATGGGCTCGACGGTGTGCAGGATGTCGCTGAAGGTGAGCTGGAAGGCGTGATGTTCGGTGCCGAAGCAGGCGGCGACCTGCTCGGCGTACGTGGTTTCGTCGTAGCGGGGGTGGTCGGCGTAGCCGATGCTGAAGGTCTTGATCCGGGAAGTGCCGCGGCGGGCCATGGCCGCGACGATGGCCGATGAGTCGAGCCCGCCGGAGAGGAAGGCACCGAGGGGGACATCGGCGACGCACTGGCGTTCGACGGCGCTCTCGATGAGGTGGCGCAGCTTCGCGGCGGCGTCGCGAAAGGAGAGCGTCGCGGCGTCCGTGTCGGGCGCGATGTGATGATATCGGCGCGGCGCTGCCGGCCCGGCTTCGTCCCAGGTCAGCAGATGCCCGGGAGCGAGTTTGCGCACGTGGCGGTAGATGGTGAACGGGTGGGGAATGTAGCCGACCAGCAGGTACAGGTTCAGGGCGTCGGCGTCGATCTCACGCGGGACGTCGGCCAGCAGCAGCGTGTTCATCTCGCTGGCGAAGATCAGTCGATCGTGGTGATGGGCGTAGTACAGCGGCTTGATGCCGAACCGGTCGCGGGCCAGGAAACCGCCCGGCCCGGCGGCGTCGACGAAGGCCAGGGCGAACATGGCGTCGAGCCGCTGCACGGCGTCGGGGCCCCAGCGCATGCAGGCATGCAGCACGGTTTCGGTGTCACAGCGGGTGGTGAAGCTGCCGCCGAGTTCGCCGCGCAGCGATGCGTCGTTGTACAGCTCTCCGTTGTATGCCAGGGCGTGCGCACCGTTCGGGGCGAGCATCGGCTGATGCCCTTCCGGCGTCGGGTCGATCACCGCCAGCCGGGTGTGAGCCAGACCCACGGTCACGCGGTGAGCCGTGCTGGTCCAGATGCCGTGTTCGTCCGGGCCGCGGCAGGCCATGGACGCACAGAACCGCTCAAGCAGGTTCCGGTCGATGGGTTGCCCGCGGAAGTCGATGATTCCGGCGATACCGCACATGCAGAGGCATTGTGAGCATGGCCGCGGGGGCTGCAAGGGGGGTGGAAAGTGAGAAGTGAGCAAGGGATGCCCGCGGGCCCGTGGCCTGGCTTCGCTTTGCTTGGGCATGCCGCTAAGATGACCACCCACGAAGGGAGCTGACGCCATGAACCAGGTTATTGTTGACCGCACCGGGGCCGCGCGATGCTTCCGGTTGCTGGCCCTGATGTTCACCGCCGCGGCCGGCTGCGGTCCGGAGCATCCCTGGATGGGCGGCGGCGGCCGCGGCGACCAGGGGCCATCGGCCGGCGGCTCGGCAGCGAAGCCGGAGCCTGAGCCGCTGCCGCCGGATCCGGCGTCGGTGTGGCCGGCGAAGGCGATCTGGGTGATCCGTCAGCGGTACGACTCACCCGAGCAGATCGCGAACCTGATGGAGAACTGCCGGCAGGCGGGCTTCAACACGGTGCTCTTCCAAGTCCGCGGCAACGGCACGGCGTTCTACCGCTCGGAGATCGAGCCGATGGATCATGCCGATCCCGGCTTCGATCAGCTCACGGTCGCGTGCCGCGAGGCTCATCGCCGGGGGATGGCCCTGCAGGCGTGGATCAACGTGATGCCCGGCTGGCGCGGGCCGAATCCGCCGTCGGACGCCGGGCAGCTCTACAACGCCCATCCCGACTGGTTCTGGTACAGCGCTTCGGGAGAGAGGCATCCGCTGATCAACTGGTACGTCAGTCTGAACCCCTGCCTGCCGGAGGTGCGCGCGTACCTGGTCAGCGTGGCCCGCGAGATCGTTGAACGCTACCCGGTGGACGGGCTGCACCTGGACTACATCCGGATGCCCTTCGACGAGTCGCCCAAGGGGGTCGACTACTCCCACGATGCTCCCACGCTGGCGCTGTTCAAGGAGGCCACCGGCAAGACGCCCGCCCAGGACAAGGCCGCGTGGTCGGCGTGGCGGACGGAGCAGGTCACCCGGGTGGTGGCCGACATCCGCGCGATGATGCGGCAGGTTCGCCCGCGGGTGTTGCTGACCGCGGCGTGCTGGGCGAATATCGAGGGGGTTCGCAAGGAGCACTTCCAGGACGGGCCGGCGTGGCTGCGGCAGGGGCTCATCGACGCGGCGTTCGTGATGAACTACGCCAAGGACACGCGGACGTTCAAACTGCGGCAGGAGGCGTGGCATCGGGCCTCCGGCGGTAAACCCGCGGCGGCGGGCATCGGCGTGTACATGCACGAGAGCCCGGAGGTCACCGCCGAGCAGGTGCGGCTGGCGCTGGCATGGGGGCAGGGGCTGGCGATCTTCTCAAGCAATGCCCTGTTCGGCCGGCGCTCCGACCGGCAGAAGCTGGAAACGATCAGGCCTTTGCTGGCATCAGAGCCCGCGGCGCGGGCCGCGGCGACGGCTTCGCCGGCGCGGCCGGTCACACCGGCCAAGCCGGCCGCGGCGGGAAGCGG
>CAYVVX010000635.1:0-3679 GCA_964455315.1 uncultured Planctomycetales bacterium
GGGGCGTTCCTGGATCGCCACGGGCTCGGCCGCGACGACATCGACCACTGGCTGGTCCATCCCGGCGGCCCGCAGGTGCTCGACGCGGTTGAGAAGTGCCTGGAACTGGCGGACGGTTCGCTGCGGGTGTCCCGCGAGATCCTGCGCAACTACGGCAACATGTCCTCGCCGACGATCATGTTCATCCTGAAGGCGTGGATGGAGACCGGCGCCGCCGGGCGGGTGATGCTGGTGGCTTTCGGACCGGGGTTGACCATCGAAATGGTGCTGGTGGAAGTCGCCAGGCGGAATTGAGAATGGCTCATTTCGGCAGCAGCGCCGCCAGTTCCGCGTGCGGCCGGGCGATGACGTGGGCCAGGATCAGCTTGCCGCCGACCTTCTCGACCGCGGCCTGCCCGGCGTCGACGGCCGAGCGCACCGCCGCGACGTTGCCGCGCACGATCACGGTGATGTAGCCGCCGCCGAGCTTCTCCTTACCGATGATGGTCACGTCGCCGGCCTTGACCATGGCGTCGGTGCCTTCCAGCAGACCGACGAAGCCCTGGGTTTCCAGCAGACCGATGGCATCCTGGGTGGACATGGCTTTCGCTTCCTCGCTTAACGCGAACGCCGGCCGGCCGGCATAGCCGGGCAGCAGGTGCTCGTAACTGTTCATCAACGCGTTGTGTTCCTGTGCGCAGTCGACCATCACCTTCGGGTCGGCCGCGTAATTCGCCCACACGTAATGGGCGAGGTACTTGTCGAGTTGCCTGGCGACCTCGACGCCGGCCTCGACCGCTGAGGCCACATCGGCGTAGGGACCGGCCACCTTAATGCCCACCCCCTGCGAGGTGTCCTGCTCGAGGCCGGCGATGCGCACGTGGCCGGCCTTGCACATGGCGTCGGCCGCCAGCAGCGTCGCGGTGAGCGAGTGGACCTCGACGATACCGAGGGATTCACGGAGTTGGGAGGTTTCGGGGCTCAGGGGGTTGTCTCGTCTCAGGTTGGTCGTCAGTAGTCGCTATCCAGCCGCCAGTGGAGAACTCGGTAGACGGTAAGCAGTTCACAGTGGACAGTCAATCAGGCCTGCGGGAACCTCTGCCCGGATGAATCACTCGACTGCGAGCGTTTCGTGCGGCAACGGAATTGTCGCACTCCTCGATCGCGATCATTGCTTCTCATGACCGGTTGCGCAGCGTCCGAATCACATCCTGCACGATGGCCTCGACGTTGTGGCGATCCACGCCGACCGGGCGGCAGCCGCCGGCCGGTTCGCCGGTGAAGCCGAACTGGTTGAGGATGCAGTGCACGGTGTTGCGGACCTCTTCGAGGCTGAACTGCTGCGACGCCGACAGCGGCTGGCGCCCGACGCCCATCTGGAAGCCGCGCAGGCCCACCGCCTGGCGGACGCCCTCGGGAAAGTCTGCGCCAAAGATGATCAGCTTGATGAGGTCCAGCAGCTTGTACTGGATCGCCCGGGCTTCCTCGACCTTGCCCTGCAAGGCGAAGTGGTACAGCTTCATCACCACCTCGGGAACCACGCCGCTGGTCGCGACAGTGCCGCCGTCGGCGCCCATCAGCACCGCCGGAAGCAGGATTTCCTCGCAGCCGATCAGGAAGACGAAGTCGGGGCGGACCTTGCCCACGTCGTGCATCATGTTCAGAAACCGCGGCAGGTCGCGGCTGGAATCCTTGATGCCGGTGATCTGCGGATGCTCCTCGGCCAGCCTCCGGATGTTCTCATTGCTGATGTCGTTGGCGAACTGGGGAATGTTGTACAGGGTCAGGTCGATGGGCGTCTCGCGGGCCAGCTCGCTGAAGTAGGCGTAGACGCCCTCGCTGCTGACCTTGTAGTAGAACGGCGGGACCACCGCCACCGCGGCGCAGCCCAGCGAGCGGTAGTATGCGGCCGCCTCCAGCGTGGTGCGCACGTTGGCCTCGGCTGCGCCGGCCAGGATGGGCACCCGCCCGGCGTTCTGTTCGGCGACGATGCGGACGATCTCCTTGCGCTCCTCGAACGAGAAGCGGGTGAACTCGCCGGTGCTGCCGTTGGGATACAGGCCGCTGATGCCCTTGTTGATCAGCCAGTCGACGATGCGACGAAGTTCGGGTTCGTTGATCCGTCCGCGGTCGTCGAGCGGCACCATGTTGGGGGTGAATACACCTTGAAGTTTCTTCTGGCTCATGTCGCTCGCTTGATCAGTACCGCGGTCAGGTCGTCCATCTGGGCGCTGCCGCGGCAGAACGCCCGAACGTCATCATAGATGACCCGGATCAGATCCGCACACCCCAGGCCGGCATGGCGGCAGATCAGCTCGGCCAGGCGCTCGTCGCCGTAGAGCGTCCCCTCGGTGGTGGACCACTCGGTGAACCCGTCGGTCAGCAACAGAAGCATGTCGCCGGGCTCAAAGACGATGGGGTCGGCCAGGGTCATCTCCGCGTCGCGCATCACGCCCATGGGCAGCGCGCTGGCCGGATAGCTGTATACCTTGTTCTCGGCGGCGCGGTAGAGCAGCAGGGGCCCCTGTCCCGCGCTGATATGGTTGAGCGTGTGGGTGGAGGCGTCCAGCACGCCGAAGCAGATGGTCACGAACCGGTCGTCGGGCAGGTCGTCGCACAGCAGCCGGTTCACCCGCCCGGCGATCTCGCTGAGATCCTGGAGCATGTCCGACATGGCCCGGACCAGGGCCCGGCACTCGACCATGATCAGCGCCGGCCCGATGCCATGCCCGGTCGCGTCGGCGATCATGAAGGCCAGGTGGGTCTCGTCGACGGGCAGAAAGTCGTAGCAGTCGCCGCCGGTGGAGTCGGCCGGGCGGTTCCATCCGGCCACATCGTATCCGGTGATGGCGGGGTTCTTTTTGGGCAGAAGCTGCTGCTGGATGGAGCGGGCGATGTTCAGGTCGCGCTCCAGCCGTTCCTTGATGGCGGCCTCGTCGAGGAGCATCTGCCGCTTGATGGCGATGGCGGCCAGCGAGCCCAGGGCCCTGGCCAGGAGCATGTCGTTGTCGGTGAAGTCGCCGTCGAGCTTGTTGAGAACCTGGAGGACGCCGATGACGTCGCCCTCGGGGACGCGCAGCGGGAGGGTGAGCATGTTGCGGGTGCGGTAGCCGGTCCTGCGGTCGATGTCGGGGTTGAAGCGCGGGTCGGCGTAGGCGTCGGGCACCAGGATGATCTCGCCGGACTGAGCGGCCTCGCCGGCGATGCCGATCTTCGCGGGGAAACGGATCTCGCCGGTCCCGGTGGCGACCTTGCTGTACAGCTCGTCGGTGGCGGCATCGAGCAGGAAGATGGTCGCCCGGTCGCAGCTCAGTGCCGCCCGACCGGCGTGCTCCACGGCCTGCAGCAGGGGCTCCAGCTCGAACGTTTCGCCCATCCGCCGGGCCACGTCGACCAGCACCCGGAGGTCGTGAACGGCATCGGTGAGATCCTCGGCCATGGGCATTCAGGCTACAGAGGAGGGCGAAAAAGACAAGCGCGAAGGGGCAGGCGCAGCTATTTCGGTGCATTCGTGGTCGAATACGCCGTCGTGGGGGTCTGATTGGGCTGGGGGCGCCGCGCGGGAGGGGCGTCTCCCGAACCGGGCTGATCGGACGCCTGGCCAACCCATTCCCGCACCACGTACAGCGGCCGGCGTTTGACCTCCTCGAAGATCCGCCCGATGTACTCGGCGATGATGCCCAGGCACAGGAGCTGCACG
>CAYVVX010000636.1:0-3678 GCA_964455315.1 uncultured Planctomycetales bacterium
GACCGGCGCGGCGGATTCGGCGATCCGGGCGGTGCTGCCCAGGCCGAACAGAGGCATCGCCTGGGCGAAGGCACCATGCTCGGAGTAGGCGTTGCCCCAGAAGCGCATGGACTTGCCGCGGTCGTTCAGGTCGCTGACCCGCTGAATGTACTTCATGGCCTCGGCGGCGGCGTCCTGGTCAGCGGGGTTGAGCAGCCGCAACTGGTGGCCGTAGTTCTGGTAGCCGGGAATGAAATCGGGATCGAGCTCGATGGCCCGCTTGAAGGCGGCCAGGGCCTCCTCGTTGCGGTCGAGATACTTGCAGGCCTTGCCGAGGACGTATTGACCGAAGGGGTCCGCCGGGCGGGCCTCGGCGAAACGCCGGGCGTAGTCGTACATCTGCTGAAACGTGTCCGGTCCGTCGGAGAGCAAGGCCAGGCCGTACAAGGCGTGGGGCTGTTGAGGCTCCCGCTCCAGGATGCGCTGGAACTGGTCGACAGCACGGGCGGTGCAGCCGGGCGAGGACTTGTGGGCGTAGACAATGGCTTCGTTGACGAAGCCTTCGATGCGGTCAGGCACGAGGATGCGCACCTTGCGGAATTCCTGGAGGGCATCGACCGATTTGCCGGCGAGCATGAGGGCGGCGCCGCGGGCGTTGGCCGCCGCGGCGAGATCTTCGGCCGCGGCGCGATCACCGGGCACCGCGATGTCGGGCATGGTCTCGGGCAGGTCGCACGGCTCGGCGAACGCGGCCGGGCCGGTCGCGGTCGGAGTCGGTTGAGACGACGGCGCGTTGTCCGACCGGTCGCAGCCGATCAGACCGGCGAGACACAATAGCGGGATTGAAAGGCGGAAGTGATGCATGATGCGGCCTCTGGAAGAAAACTCATGGGACACGAACGCAGCGCGGATCGGGTACCATCTTGCCGCCGGACGGGGGCGGGTTCAACCGGGACGGTGGGCGGTCAACTCCGCGGAGCCGGCCGGGCGGAGCAGGAAGGTCCGCTGGTTGACCTTGACGATCCGCACCGAGCTGAGCCCGGGGATGTAGACCAGGTCGAGGAAACCCGCAGTGACGATCGGATAATAGAGCCCGGGGGCGAACTCGGCTTCGATGCCGCCCTCGCCGTCGCGGGCCATGGCCGTACGGATGCGGACGGGCCAGACATCGTTGGCCGGCTCGCCCACCTCGGCGAGCAGCCCGATCACCGAGCCGCGGCTGAAGTCCGGCGTGGGCAGGTCGGCCGGGAGGCCGAGTCGGCGGCGAAGCGCGCTGAAGTCGGACGGGCGGGTGACGGTGACGAGGGTGAACTCTTCGCAGAGCCGCTGGGTGAGATGCTCGGGCAGCGGGCGGTCGTAGTCCGGGCGAGCCCGGGCCAGTGCCGTCGGCTCGACCGACGGGGCGTCGGCCAGGGAGAACTGTCGCAGCTCGGTTGCCAGCGACGCGTGGTCGGGTGCCGCGCAGCCGGCGAAGAGGGCCGGCACTGCCGCCGCGACCATGGCCGGGGCGATCACCGGGGCGCGAGAAAGGACAGCCTGGAGCACACGCATACAGCATCCGTGACGTGTCATGGGCCGGTTGTGAGCCCCCAAAACACCGGCTATAGTGTGGCTCGCGTCCATCGGTTGATGCATTGTCGCCCGGCCAGCACCCGGTTGCAACCACACAAGGAAACCTACCGTGATCATCGGCGTGCCCGCGGAAGTCAAACAGGACGAGTATCGCGTGGGCATGATCCCCGTGGGCGTGGAGGAACTGGTACGCCGGGGGCACCAGGTGCTGATCGAGGCGGGCGCGGGGCTCGGCTCGGGGATCGAGGACAGTGGGTACGCGGCCCAGGGGGCGGAAATCGTATCCGGCCCGGACGATATCTGGTCGCGGGCGGAAATGGTGGTGAAGGTCAAGGAGCCACAGAAGGAAGAGCTGGCCAGGATTCGCCCGGGGCAGGTGCTGTTCACCTACTTTCACCTGGCGGCCAGCCGCGAGCTGACCGACGCGGTGATCGCCAGCAGGTGCGTGGCGATCGCTTACGAGACGATTCACGACCGCGGCAACCGGCTGCCGCTGCTGACGCCGATGAGCGAGGTGGCCGGGCGGATGTCCATCCAGGAGGGCGCCAAGTACCTGGAGCGGCCGATGAAGGGGCGCGGCATCCTGCTGGGCGGGGTGCCGGGCGTGGAGCCGGCCACGGTGGTGATCCTGGGCGGCGGGATCGTGGGGACCAACGCGGCCAAGGTGGCCGCGGGGATGGGCGCCCACGTGATCATCATGGATGTGAACGTGGACCGGCTGCGGTACCTGGACGACGTGATGCCGCCGAACGTGCACGAGATTTACAGCGACGCGCACATGATCCGGTACTACATCCGCGAGGCGGACCTGGTCATCGGGGCGGTGCTGATCCCGGGGGCGAAGTGCCCGACGCTGGTGCCGCGGAGCTACCTGGAGACGATGAAGCCCGGGGCGGTGATCGTGGACGTGGGCGTGGACCAGGGGGGCTGCGTGGAGACGACCCGCCCGACGACGCACTCGGACCCGGTGTACGAAGTGGATCGGGTGGTGCACTACGCGGTGACCAACATGCCCGGGGCGGTGGGGCGGACCAGCACGTTCGCGCTGACCAACGCGACGCTGCCCTATGTGCTGCGGCTGGCGTCGAAGGGCTATCAACACGCGGCGAAGGCCGATCCGGGCTTGGCGGCCGGGATCAACGTGCAGGACGGCGAGGTGACCCACCCGGCGGTGGCGGAAACTTTTGGCATGGCGTATCGACCTCCGCGGCTCGACTGACGTACCACTGGTAAGCAACAGCCCGCGGTTTCCAGGGACGGGGTGACGACGCCGGCAGGAAGGCGACCCTCCTCCCCGCGAGCGGCAAGCGACGGACCCACACTCATGCGACCTATCATCATCGGATTGCTGGTACTGGCGGTGATCGCCGGCGGCGTATTCTGGGTCAGCCAGCAGCGGCTGAGTTTCGGCGTGCTGGAGGGCAAGCAGTCCGAGGCCACGCGCGGCGACCTGATCGTACCGGTCACGGCCAGCGGGGTGATCGAGCCGGCCAGCATCACGCAGATCAAGGGCGAGGCGTCCGGCGTGGTGGTGGAGACGCCGTTCGACGTGGGAACCATGGTCAAGCATGGCGACCTGATCATCCGGCTGGACGAGGACGACGAGCAGCGGAACGTGGACCGGGCCGAGACGGATTACCAGCGATCGGTTCATGCCTGGGAGCGGGCCAGGATCGCGCTGGAGCAGGTGCAGACCGTCGGGCTGGACCTGGCCGCGGCCAAGGTTCAGCAGGCCGAGGCCCGCAAGATGCGGACCCAGTCGGAATACGACAAGAAACTGCCGAACATCAAGAGCCGCGACGGGCTGCCTCCGCTGGTGACCAAGGAAGAGTGGGACCAGGTGCTCAGCGCGAAGATGGAAGCTGATGCGATGTATGATGCGGCCATCGCGGAGCAGAAGCAGGCGCAAATCGCGATCCGGATGAGCGAATGGGAGGAGAAGAGCGCCGAGCAGACCAAGGAGTCGGCCAAGAAGGCGCTGGAGGAGGCCCAGGAGCGGCTTCGGGAGACGAGCGTGCTGGCACCGTCGGACGGCATGGTGCTGAAACGCAACGTGCAGATCGGCGAAGTGGTGATGAGCGGCAAGACCAGCTTCACCGGCGGCACGGTGCTGATGGAGCTGGCCAA
>CAYVVX010000637.1:0-3675 GCA_964455315.1 uncultured Planctomycetales bacterium
GGAGCAGCATCCAGGACTGGGGCGTTTCCGATCCTCCGCCCCGGCTGGACTACAGTGCGTACCTGGATCTGCTGGAGCGCCATGATCATAACTTCGCCCGGCTGTGGGTGTGGGAGCAGTCCCGGGGGGCCGCGTGGACCAGGCAGGATTTCTTCATCGAGCCGTTGCCCTATCCGCGCACCGGGCCGGGGACGGCGCTCGACGGAAAGCCGAGATTCGACCTGAATCAGTTCAATCCTGCGTTCTTCGAGCGCCTCAGGGAACGTGTCAAGATGGCCGGGAAACGGGGCATCTATGTCGGGGTCATGCTCTTCGAGGGCTGGAGCATTGAGAGCAAGGGGAAGGGTGGACAGCCGTACCGCGGTCATCCGTTCCATCGGCTCAACAACATCAACGGGATCGACGGCGATGCCAACGGCGACGAGCAGGGCCGGGAGGTTCATACGCTCTCGGTGCCGGCGATCACGGCCCTGCAGGAAGCCTACGTGCGGAAAACGATCGACACGCTGAACGACCTGGACAACGTGATATGGGAAATCGGCAACGAGTGTCATCGTGACTCCGAGGCCTGGCAGAATCACATCATCAGTTTCATCAAGCGTTACGAGGCCTCCAAGCCCAACCAGCACCCTATCTGGATGACGGTCGAGTGGGAGCCGGGCAACAACGCGGCCAACAACCGCGACTTGACGGCCTCCGCGGCGGAAGCCATCTCGCCCAATTCATACAGCAGGGGGCAGGACTACAAGAATAACCCGCCCGCGGGAGATGGCCGGAAGGTGATTCTCGTCGATACCGATCACCTCTGGGGCATCGGCGGGGATAGGGTCTGGGTGTGGAAGAGCTTCCTGCGCGGGCTCAATCCGATATTCATGGACCCGCTGTACGGTATTCCCGGCTGGGAGCCCGCGCCGCGCGGCGACGATCCGAAATGGGCGGGCCTCCGGCGGGCGCTCGGGTGTACCCGGCGATGGGCCGGGCGGGTCAACCTGGCAAAGATGGTTCCCCAGGGCGAGAACGAAGAGATGCCGTCGTCGACCCGCTATTGCCTGTTCCACAAGGGCAGGGAGTATCTCGTCTATCAGCCGGCACGGGGGACATTCACCGTCGAACTGCCGGCGGGGCGGTATCGCTTCGCGTGGATCGATCCCGGGTCAGGCCGGGAGACGGAAACCGGCTCCATCGCCGTCGACACCGCGGGCAGGTCATCCTTTGATCCACCGGCAGATGGGGACGCAGTGCTTTACCTTGCACGGGAGGCAGGCGCAGGCTCAGACGCGTCGCCGTGACTGACCAGGTGAAGCACCGCCCGTCCGTTCCAGTGGGTTTCTGAAATCCATAACAGTTACGGAGGTTTGGACGGGCATCGTTGTTCACGGGGTCGCTCGCCTCGTCGGGAGTGAATTCATCGCGATCACTGCCGCGTGCGCTGCCGGCCGAACCACGATCTCCGCCCGGATCAGCGGGTGGGCGGCTGGCTCGCCAACTGAACCAGGGCTTCGCGGACGCGCACGATCTGGGCGGCATCGACGCGAAGGTAGCGGTGCTGTCCCTCGGCTGCGGGGGCGTGCGACGTCTGCCCCTGCTGATCGACCGAGATCCGCCCCGGCTCCGAGAGGCTGAAGTACTCCCGGGTCGGACGGACGGCAAACAGCACGCTGGTCAGGTCCCAGGTCGGGCGGTCGTAGGGCATCTTCATGTACGCCCGGTACCCCTCGGCCAGCGGGTGGTGCTCCACATACTTGAAATCGTTCTCGATGCTGACCGCGGGGTAAGTGATGGCCCGGCCGATTTCAAAGCCGCTCACGACGATGGGCCCGGGCCACTCGGCGAAGACCTTCTGCGCCGCGGGCAGATCCTTGACCACGTTGTATTCCAGGTGCTTTTCGTTCGGACTGAAGATGCCGGCCATGCTGGACAGCAACCGGCACTTGCGCGCGACCAGCTCCGCCCCCGGGAGCGACGAATGCTTGTCCGGGCCGGATTCGAGCAGCCTGGCCAAGTTGGTGGAGAACCCCACCACCACGACCACCACGGACTTATCGGGTTGCCGGGCGAGGATCTCGCGGAGCAGGCCCACCGCCTCGGGAGCATCGTTGCCGCTGAGCAGATCGTGCGGGTAGCGCTGCATTCCTCCGTCCGTTGCCTTGACTACCGGGGGCGTGTACTTGCCGTCGTCGGTGGTCTTGCCGTCGCGGACCACGCCGATGGGGATGTGGCCGCGCCCGTAGAAGGTGTTGACCAAGTCGACGAACGGGGCGCTGAACGCGTTGTCCTTGCTGAGCGTTACCGCCAGCAGTTCGCACTCGCCCCGGCTCTGCAGGGCGTGGATGACGCCCAAAGCCAGGGCGTCGTCGATATCGTTGCCCATGTCGGTGTCGAAGATGAGCCGGACCGGCCGTTCAGCCTCGCCGGCGGAGACGGCACCTGCCGTCCCTGCGACAAACATGGTGATGAGGATGGCAACCATGAGCACAGACTGCATCATCGTTCTTCCTCCGTCAGGGAGCACCTTGCGGCTCAGCGGCTGATCGACGGGCCAGCCAGAGCACCCGATCATCGGTGCCGGGCGCCGTGAAGGTGACGACCGCACCCCCTTCGGTGAACCCTTCGCCTGCGTCGCGCAGCGCTCCTGTCCTGGGGTCAAACCAGCGGGCCCTGAACGGACCGGGGGCATCGGCCAGGTCGAGCTGGATGTCGCCACCGGCAAGAGCGTACACCAGATAGGCCTCGCCTGTCTTGCCCAGGCACCAGATGTGCTCGGGATCGTTCCTGACGATTGCCATCGGCCGCATCCCCTGAAGGCTCCGCCCCAATCTCTCGCCAATGAACTCGTACACCGGCTGGACGATGCGGCAATCCTGGGGGGTGGCGTAGTGCTTTGGATCCTGGCCGTCCTCGTACTGCAGGTAACGGATCAGCATGGAGCCACTGCCCATCAGGAAGGCCAGGGTTTGCTGCCGTGACGCTTCGATCTGGTGAATCAGCGCCTTGTCCGGATAGCGCAGACGGTACTCGCTGATCTGACGGTAGATGGCTTGCGGCGTGGTCCGCGCCGACTCCGCGCCCGAGGTGTAGCGCCCCGGGATCTCCATTCCGCCCTTCGGCTCATGCGGACTTCCGTCCGGCCGATACCACCAGTAGCGAAGATCCAGCACGGACACCCGCGGGTCGCCGGCCAACTGGTCGAGAACATCCCGGGTCCCGCCGATTCCGACGTGAACCTTCCGGTCGTTGTCCCGCTCCCATTCAACGACGACGTCCAGCCAGAACCGCAGGAACGACACCGGCCCGGTGTACTCCTCGCTGGGGAGATGGACCACGTTGGGGTAGTCGCCGAGCTCGTCCAGGCACTTGCGAATGTAGGCACGATGGAGTTCGCGGCGCACGGGACGAGTGACGTCATAGAAGGCATTGGCCGCGGGAATGTGATCGGGCAGGTCGGTTTTCTGGATGCAGTTGGCCGGTCGCCAGGGGAAATCCACATAGTGGGCGTCGGTCTCCAGCAGGGCGTGCTGCATGTAGTGATTGTGAAAGAGGATTGCGCCCTTTCGACTGCAATGGGAAGCGAATTCCTTGAGCCGATCAAAGTACCAGGGATTGTACCGGCTCAGGTCATAGCGGGGGAGCCCGTCCCACGCGGTGCCGGTCTCGCCGCGCGACCAGGGCTGTTCG
>CAYVVX010000638.1:0-1072 GCA_964455315.1 uncultured Planctomycetales bacterium
GGGACGCGGCGGCTGTTCACACCACCGCCCGTTTTGACGGGGACGCATTCTTCTGGCTGGAGGCCAGGATCTGCGTTGCCCGGCTCATGGCCGCTTCCGCGCGCGGCCAGCGGACCTCGGCGTAACCGGTGATGGATTCGACCGTGCGCAGGGCCTCGACATACTGGGCGTAGGCGGTGTCGCCGGTGTAGGCGAAGTCGTCGACCATGCGCTCGTACCAGCGGAGCAGCTTTTTGTCCTCGCGATGCCAGAAGGGCATCAGGTGGCGCAGGAACCCCCCGCTGCGGACCAGGTAGAGCATCCAGTGCGGGATGCGCACGTCGATCTGCCGCCCGAAGAAACGGGGGTGGAACGTTCGCCGGTAGCGGATGCGGTCGCCATTGGCGGGGTTGACGTTGTAGCGCTGGCGGTCGCGGCGGATCTTTTCGTAGCTGGTCAGCAGGCCGGCGACGAAGAACTCGTCCTTGATGAGCATCAGCTTGGCGAGGTTCCAGACCACCGCGCGGGTGGCCGCGTAACCGTAGCGCTCGTGGTCGGTGAGGAAGACGCGGCGGACCCGCTGGACGTAGCGGCGGGCGTAGCTGATGCCTCCCCACTGGATGAGGTCGTAGAGGCGCACGGCGATGTCGCGCATGGTGGCCCGGTCCAGCTCGCGGCAGGCCCGCAGGGTGGTGTAGACCATGTGCTTGTAGGCCCTGGCCAGCTTGGTGTCGGGCAGGCGGCGGCGCTGGGCGCCGGGGCCGCTCCTGAGGGCCCGGCGGGTTCCGAGCAGGCGCATGTTGAGGTAGGCGGCCTTCTCGCGCACGGTGCGGGCCAGCGTTTTCGCGGTGGGCTGATGCTCGACGAAGAGCTCGGGGTGGCTGACCAGCTTGCGGCCGAGGTCGAAGGCCCGCAGGTTCTTCTTCAGGTCGGCGCTCATGGTCTGCTGGATGCCGATCTTGAGGGCCTCGAGGGTGACGGGGATGAGCCCGAGCTGATAGGCGATGCCGACCATGGTGATGTTGGCGTAGAGCTTGGTGCCGAAGATGCGCTCGCACAGCGAGGAGATGCGGGCGGCGAAGAAGCGGTCCTT
>CAYVVX010000638.1:1082-3636 GCA_964455315.1 uncultured Planctomycetales bacterium
GGTCGCCTCGAGCTCGTCGGGGCGCAGCTCGTCGCGCCTGGTGAGCGTGCGGCTGGTGGGGGTGCGGTCGGTGTTGACCACCGCCGCGGTGCGCTCGGCCGAGACCACCCGGAAGTGGGTCTTGGAGTCAGCGGCGCGGACGGCCTCGAGCAGGTCCACGCCCAGGAGCAGGTCGGCCTTACCATAGCCCAAGGTCATGGTTTCCGGCGGGGCGGTTCGGGAGAGGATCAGCTGGGAATAGACGCCGCCGTTGCGGATGGCGAGGCCCTTCTTGTCGCTGAACTGGACGTGGTAGCCGTCGTGGCGGGCGGCGTGGACCAGGATGCTGGTCACCGTGCCGATGCCCATGCCGCCGACGCCGGCGATCCAGGCCCGCCAGGTGTCGCCGACCGGCTCGGGGGTGGCCTCGGGGATGTCCTCCAGGGCGATCTTGTGCCCGCGGGGCAGGGGCGGGCGCTTGCGGGTGACGACGACCTCCTCGAAGGAAGGACAGGCGTCCAGGCGGGCGCAGGCCCCGTCGTTGACGCACCAGGAGAGGTCGGTGCCGATCTTGGGCCCGTAGTCGGTGTTCTCGATGGTCAGCCCGGGGCAGCCGGTGCGGGTGGTGCATTCCAGGCACAACTCGCACACCTCGGGGGTGATGTTCATGAAGGCCTTGCGGCGGACGAAGCCGCGGCGGCGCTGCTCGGCGCGTTCGACCGAACGTTTCTTGCGGTGGAAGGTGATGCCGCATTCCTTCTCGGCGATGATCACCTTCACGCCGTCGGCGAGGATGGTCTCCTCCAGCAGTTGCTTGTAGCCGTCGCGGTCCTCGGGGTCGGCGCGCATGACCCGGCCGGTGTCGCCGACAATGGAGCGGACGATCCGCTCGATGTCCTGGGGCGGGATGGGGCGGTCGAGCACGTCGGTGGCGTTGGCGGGCAGGTTCTGGTGCCCGGTCATGGCGATGGAGTCGTTGGCCAGGATGATGTAGGTGATGTCCTGGCGGGTGGCGACGGAGTTGCTGATGGCCAGGGAGCCGGAGTGGAAAAAGGTTCCGTCGCCGAGGAAGACGATCTGCTTGTTGGTGATGAAGGGGTCGATGCCGCTGCCGGTGGCGCCGCCGAAGCCCATGCCGCTGTAGTTGTGCATCAGCGGGGCGTTGGGCTCGAACATGAGCATGGTGTAGCAGCCGGCGTCGCCGTGGAAGACCAGGTCGACGGGTGCGCGGCGATGGTGCCTGCGCATGTAGGCCGGATCGAGGAACTGCTTCTTGACCTCCAGCAGCACGTTGGACGAGTCGCGATGCGGGCAGCCCGGACAGAAGCTGGGCGTGCGATCGGGCAGTTCGAGTTCCAGCCTGGCGGTATCGGAGATGATGCGCAGCTCGGTCTCGATGCCCTTGAGCGCCTGCCTGGCCAGCGGCGAGTGGATCAGCCGCAGGAATCGACCGATGCGGTCGGCCACGATGGAAACGTTCAGGCCCAGCACCGAGGGGAAGCCGCTGGACTGTTCGGGGAACTGCTTGCCCCAGACCTTTCCGGTGGGTCGCCCGGCCTGCTGCAGCTTGAGGGCGATCTGGGCGATCTGCTCCTCGATGAAGGAGCGGCGCTCCTCGATGACCAGGACGTGCTCGAACCGCTCGAGCAGCGACTCGAACCTGCGGGTGTCGAGGGGATAGGTGACGCCGAGCTTGAGCAGGCAGACGCGGTCGAGCAGGCCCACGTCCTTGAGGGCCTGGCGGATGTACTGGCTGGCCATCCCGCTGGTGACCAGCAGCAGATGGTTGTCGCCGGGGACGTCGCTCAGGCGGTTGACGCCGAGCCGCTCCACCTCGCGCAGGAGCCGGTCGAACCGCTGGGGCAGGTCCAGCTCGCGGCGCCCGGTGCGGGGGGGCAGCAGCACGCGATCCTCGACGTTGATGGCGTAGGTGTTGAGCTCGAAGGGGTGATTGCGGTTGGTCAGCGGATAATGGTTCGGGCGGCAGGTGACCGAGCCGCCGCCGTCGGCCAGCGTCGAGGTGACGATGTAGCACATGTACAGGCTGGCCGCCTGGGACAGCCGGAAGGCGATGTCGACGTAGTCCTTGATCTCCTGCGGCGTGCTCGGCTCGATGACCGGGGTGAACATGTGGCGGGCCAGGAAGCGGCTGTCGGCCGGCACCTGGGTGGTCTCGTTCCAGGGGTCGTCGCCGGAGACGATGACGGCGCCGCCCTCGGGATGGGTGCCGGCGAGGTTGCCGATGGAGAGGGCGTCGCTGGCCACGTTGAGCCCGACGGACTTGAACACGGCCATGGCCCGCAGGGGGCCCATCTGGGAGCCGTTGACGCCCGCGGAGGCGAGGGCCTCGTTGCCGCTGATGCGCCCCTCGATGCCGCGTTCCTTCAGGAGCGGGGCCAGGTCGTGGAGCACGTCGAAGAAGATGGCGACCGGCGAGCCGGGGTAGCCGGTGAGCAGGTGGACGCCGCCCTGGGTCTCGAGGGCACCCTTGACCAGCAGTTCATTGCCGTTAAACACCTCGACGCCCTCGTCGAGGAGGAATTTGGGATCGATACTGGTCTTCATGAAGTCGGTC
>CAYVVX010000639.1:0-3624 GCA_964455315.1 uncultured Planctomycetales bacterium
CCCGATGGTCGCGCCGACTTCGGCAACCCCGACGGAGCCCCCCGACCGGTCGGCTCGTTCCCCCCCAACGGGTACGGCCTGCACGACATGGTCGGTTCAGTCTGGTCGTGGTGCGAGGAGTGCTTCGACCAGGTGGTCAAGGACGACCGGGCGAAACTGTTCTACGACGATACGCTGATCAAGGATCCGCGCCTCAATCCGATCTGCCGCGGGGGCTCATTCAAGACCGGCAACCTGACCTGGCTGAACTGCGCCTACCGCCACGAGGATCCTGTCGACGGCCGGTTCGACTGCATCGGACTGCGCGTCGCCATGAGCGTCTGAGTCATCTGCATTCGGTTCGCAGCGTCCAGCCGCCACGGACACCATCATCCTGCCTGAACGGAGCTTCACATGCGCAACTTACATCGAGCATTCCAGATCCGCCCCCATGAGCCTGCCCGATTCTTCAGGATCGCAGCGCTCCTGCTTTCCCTGGCGGCGGCCGCACGGGCAGCGGATGAATCCCCCCCGCCGTCGCCCTCCGGCCTGCGCGTGCTGTCCCGGGCGAACATCTTCGTCTACCCCGAAACTGATCCCTACAAGCTCGACAATCTCTACGGCTTCAACCATGCACCCAGCGTGGTCACGCTGCCCGACGGGCGACTGATGTGTGCCTGGTTCTCCGGGCCCTACGAGGCATCGGTCCACCAGGTGATCCTCGCCTCCACCTCGTCCGATCAAGGGCAGACCTGGGATCGCTCCTTCGTGCTGCAGGACATGCCCCGCGTGTCCGACTTCGACCCCGCGTTCATCGCCACCGGTACGGAGACGCTGTTCTTCTATACCGCGGGCCGGCACATCCGCTGGCCATTCCTCAAGCATCAGGACACCGAGGTGGGGCCGGCATCGTTCTTCGTTTATCTGCGCCGTTCATCCGACTCCGGTCAGACGTGGTCGGATTCCACCCGGATCTACCAGGGTGGCTCACGTTCCAACGGCATCCGGCTATCCTCCGGCGAGTTGCTGCTGCCTGTTCACGCCCTGGACGGCAAAGGCCCCGCGGGCGTGCTGAGATCCACCGACCAGGGCCGCACCTGGAAGCGGTTTGGGGAAGTCTTCACACCCGCCGAGCAGGATGAGCCGACCATCGCCGAACTGGCCGACGGCACCATCCTGATGGGCCTGCGCACCGGCGACGGCTTCATGTGGAGCTCGCGCTCGCGTGATCAGGGCCAGACCTGGGAGAAGCCCTGGAAAACCGACATCGTGGCCGCCCGAGCCTCGCACAATCTCTTCCGAACCAGCGATGGCCGCGTGGTGCTCACCCACGATGCGGCCAATGTCAGGCCGAGAACACCGTTGACCATGCGAATCACGCGTGACGGTACGACCTGGGGGAAGCCGCTCATCCTCGCCGAGTGCGAAGTCCCCGACGAGAGCGACGAACGCTGGGAGCATCAGGTGGCCTACCCATCCGTGGCCGAGATACCGGGCAGAATTCTGGTCGTCGTCTGGACCGAGATCACCATCGGTGACGGCGAGCAGACCGGGGCCATCCGCTCAGCACGTGTGCAGCTGCTGGAGTAAGTTGTGCTACCTGACAGCCGCTTGATCTTCCGCGGCTCTCCGCGGTTCTGGTTTCCTGCAACCAAGCCGGCCGGGTAGTATGGCTGCGCCCGCGGACGAACCTCAGGGTTGCCCACGCGAACCAGGGTCGACTCGCTTCGTCTGGTTCCGGGAACGCGCTTCATGAGGATACCGACGCGGAATCCGGGAATGAGCGTCGCCGTCCCCCCCGGCAAGGTGCACTGGATCAGCGAGCATGCTACCAGACCAGGATCGATACGACCGGATACGCCGCTCGCTCACGCTGGCACTGAACCAGGAGTGGCCGCAGCTTGACCACACCCGCCGGCGGGTGGGCGAGTTGCCCGCGATCAGGATTCGCGAGGATGTGCCTGCCGACGACCTGCCCATCGTGGCCACGGTGGCCACCGATGGGGGCGAAGGGCGGCTGAACCTGGCGCCGATCTCCATCCAGATCGTCCGGGTGGCGGACAACCTGGGGACGGTGCACTTCGAGGAGTTCATCCCCCAGTCACTCCGGCCGGATGAGGTCATGCGCTACTTCTTCGCCTCGGACGAACGGTTTCAGCGGCTCCTGCGCTACCTGGGGATAACCTGGCGGGATCTGCTGCCCGAGAACGACTTCCAGCGAAGCCACCTGCTCGGCATGCTGCGCGAATTGCTCGAATGGGCGGCGCTCCTGAAGCTGGCCACCCGGAAGCAGCCGACCCTGCTCATCCGCGATGGACTCCTGCGCAGCATCATGCTTCGCGATCGGGTGTTTCAGTCACTCCGCGGCAAGTTCCAGGAACTCACCACACAGCATGGGCATCTGCTGGTCGGCGCGGCCAAGCGGTCCAGCGTGGTCAACTACCTGACCGTGGCCTTCGGCGTCAACGAGACCTTCCAGAAGTCGGCGCCGGCATACATCCCGATCCCGACCGAACTCGAGCGCGAGGCCGCACCCGCCCAGTACCGCTGGATCGGCAACCGGGCCCTGGGGCAGCTTTTCCTGGCCAAGCTCGATACAAGCCCCGACGCCATGATCCTGCCGGTCGACGTGGCGGTCTGGCAGCAGGATCGGATCGCCGAGGTGATGCGCTGCCTGCACCGATCGGCGCGTGCGAGCTTCCCGCGGCGCGGGTATCCTCAGGAGCTTCAGCAGGTCCATGAGCACGCCGCGCTGAGCGCGCTGGAGATCGGGATGCTCGAATCGGAACTGCTGCACGACCTCCAGGCACGCGATCCCCAGGTGGCGTTGCAGGCCCGCGGTCTCATGTTGTCAGGGCAGCGCATGGTCGAGGATCTGGATGACGCATGAACCGTCCACATCACGGCTGTACGGCGGCACGGTGGTCGGCCTGCTGCGCGGCTTCTCACAGAGCGGCCTGCACCTGGATATCGACATCATCGTGCCGCATCGCGACGAGGGGTTGCCGGGCTTCGGTGAGTTTCTGCTGGTCGACGCGGGCCCGGGCCGGGCCATGGTTGGCCGGGTCTGCCAGTATCGGGCCGCGGGACGACTGATGAGCGAGCACGGTGACGGCTACCTGGCGGATCTTTCCCGCTCGGATCAGCGGCCGCCGGCACCGATCGTGCAGCAGATGCTCCGCTACACGGTGAAGCTGCAGCTTCTTGGCCAGCTCCGGGAGGCGGACGGCGGGTTCGCGTTCAGCGTGGGCGATCGCGAGCTGGCGACTTTCGGCTCTCCGGTGCGCGAGCCCTCGGACGCCGCCCTGGCCTACCTGTGCAACGTCAACCTCGAGCAGGATCCCAGCGCGGCCATCCTGGGCGAGCTGGTATATGGCCAGCAGGTGCTCGACAGCGTTCCGATCAAGTTCAGCGTGGACCGCCTGAAGGGCCGCCGCAGCTTTGTCTTCGCCCGGGCCGGCTACGGCAAGAGCAACCTGATCAAGTACCTCGTCTCCCAACTTTACAGCTCGCCGCCCGACGTGGGTCTGCTGATCTTCGACGTCGAGGGGGAATACGCCCTGCCGGATGCCTCCGGCCGGCCGGGCATGGCCAACGTGCCCGCGCTGGCGGATCGGCTGTCGCTGTACACGCACCGATCGGTAC
>CAYVVX010000640.1:0-3615 GCA_964455315.1 uncultured Planctomycetales bacterium
CTTCCGCAGTTCCGTGAAACCACCGCCGACCTCCACAGTCCGCCCGTCGGCGAGTACGACTTCGAGCGACGTCAGGTGATCGGCGGTGGTGCCGTACAGCGGGCAGTGCGCTCCCGACGAGTTGTTCGCGATCATCCCGCCCAGGGTCGCCCGCGAGCTGGTCGCGACGTCCGGACCGAACATGAGCCCGTGCGGGGCGAGAAAGCTGTTGAGCTGATCGAGCACCACGCCGGCACCGACCCGCACCGTGCGGGCTTCCCGGTCGAAGCCGGTGATCGCACAGTTGTGCCGGGCGAAGTCAACGATCAGCCCTTTGCCGATCGCGCCGCCGGCCAGCCCCGTCCCCGCGCCCCGGCAGATGATGTCCATCCCCTGGACCGCGGCGTCGCGGATGACCTGCCCGGCCTGCGCGGCGCTCCTGGGAAAGGCGACCGCCGCGGGCTCGATCTGGTAGATGGAGGCGTCGGTGGCGTAGAGCTGCCGGGTGAGCGGATCGGTGCGGACCTCGCATCCGGACAGCGCGTTCGAGGCAGGCGGCAACATGATGGGATTCTAGGCCTGCCGCGCAGCTTATGAAAGCCGGGCCCGCGTCGGATCGCCACTCCGCTTGTCAAAGCCCCCGGCCATCGCTACAACCGCCCGCATGTTTGATCTCCTGGGGCGATGGGTGGCCCGCCGATCGACGCTGATGATCCTCGCCTGGCTGGCCGCGCTCGCGGTCGGGGTCGGCTACATGGTGCGGGTCGGCGAGGCGGAGCCGGCCGCGCTGGGCTCCTTCCTGCCCGACGAAGCCAGGCACAACCGCGCGTTGCAGCTCCTTCGCGACGTCTTCCCCGATCTGGCCGCCCGCAGCGTCATCGCCATCATCGTCCATCGCCCGGAGGGGCTCACCCCCGAGGACTTCCGCTTCCTCGGCGACATCGCCCAGCGCGGCGGCGAGCTCACCGCGCCGGCCTCGCAGCCGGCCGGGCAGGCGTCGCGCGGGCCCAATGCCCTCTGGCCGGACATGCCCCTGCTGGGCCCGTTCATCCGCCACCGGCTGGTCAGCGCCAACAACCAGGCGGCCATCGCCCTCGTCAACCAGCAAGCCAACTTCATCACCGCCGGCAGCATCCGCGAGGTGGAGGCCATCGAGCGGCTGATCGAAGCGGGCAAGCCGCGCGGCCTGCAGGTCGAGATCACCGGCTCCGGCGGCATCGGTCGCGACTACTTCCACGCCACCCGCGCAGCGCTGGACAACACCACCTACGTGACCATCGGCGCGGTGCTGGCGATCCTCATCCTGGTGTACCGCTCGCCGATCGGGGCCCTGGTGCCGCTGGTCGCGATCGGGGTCAGCGTGTACCTGGCCATGGTGCTGCTGGCGGTGCTGGGCCGCTTCGGCGTCACCATCAGCAACATCGAGCGGATCTTCACCGTGGTGCTGCTGTTCGGGGCGGGGGTGGACTTCGCCCTGTTCTGGATCTCGCGCTATCGTGAGCTGCTCGGGCAGGGGCTCGATCACGATGAGGCCGCCCGCGACGCCATGCGGCTGACCGGACCGGCCATCTTCACCAGCGGCGCGACCACCATCTGTGGGTTGAGCACGCTGATGGCCACCCGGCTGATCCCCACACAGCTCGCCGGCAAGGTGCTGGGCATCGTGCTGGCGGTGGCGTTGCTGGCGGCGCTGACCCTGACGCCGGCCATCGCCCGGCGGCTGGGACGCTGGCTGTTCTGGCCGGGCTCGCCCGCGGCGGGACCGACGCTGGGCGAACGGCTCATCTGGCCGAGGCTGGCCGGGGCGGTGACGCGGTTTCCGCTGGCCATCCTGACGGTGGGGCTGATCGGGCTGGGAGCGCCGGCGGTGGCGGCCTTCATCATCCCGCCGCGCTTTGACTCGCTCGCCCAGCTTCCGGAGGGTTCATCGTCGGAGCGCGGCTACGCCATCGTCAACGCCGAGTTCCCGCCCGGACTTCTGTATTCCAATCACCTGCTGGTGCCGCTGCCGGCGGATGCGGCGGACCCCGCAGCGCTGAGTGAGGCCATGACCAAAGCGATCGCGGCGGTGCCGGGCGTGTACGACGTGTACGGCCTGACCTCGCCGCTGGGCCGTAAGCGATCCGGGCTTCGCGGAACCGCGGCGCCGCAGACTCAGACCATGCCCGACGTTCCGCCGGAGCGCGGCGCGACGAGCCGGGCCGGCGGACTGCTGGGCGGCGTGCTCGACCAGCTCGGCGACGTGGTGCGCGACGTGGCCGGCGGGATGTACCTGCGCGGCGCGCCGGGGGTGCTGCGGTTCGAGGTGCTGGTGGATCACCAGCCGTTCAGCCCGGAGGCGATGACGGTCATCGACGCGGTCGAGGCGGCCGCGAACGGAGTGGTGGAGCGGCACGCGGAACTGGGCGGCGCGGAGGTGATGATCTCCGGGCTGACGCCGTACATCATGGATGTGCGCGACGCGGCGTCGGGGGATCAGGCGCGGGTGATGGTGCTGGGCACGCTGGTCATCGGCGCCATCGTGTGGCTGCTGATCCGCGACCTGGGCCTGACCGGGTTCATGATGCTGGCGACGTGGCTGACCTACGGGGCGGCGCTGACCGCGACGCACCTGTTCTTCGTCCAGGTCATGGGGTTCGAGGGGATCGACTACAAGGTGCGGCTGATCCTGTTCGTGATCGTGGTCGCGGTGGGCCAGGACTACAACATCTTCCTGGTCACGCGGCTGCAGCAGGAGCCGTCGGACGCGGGCGTGACCGAGGCGGTGCGGCGCTCGGTGGTCGCCACGGGGTCGGTGATCAGCAGTTGCGGGCTGATCATGGCCGCGACGCTGGGCTCGCTGTGCGCCGGAGGGCTTGCCCTCCTGCAGCAGGCGGGGTTCGCGCTGGCGCTGGGCATCCTGGTGGACACCTTCTTCGTGCGCCCGCTGCTGGTGCCGAGTTTCTACCTGCTGCGGGCGCGCCGCGGCCGCCGGGCCTACTCGAAGGCCAGCCGGGTGTCGCCCGCGCCGCTGTAGGTGATGGTGACCAGGTCGCCGCAGGTGTACTGCAGGTCAAGCGAGGCGACGCGCTGCTGGCCCCGGCCGGTTTCGACACCGCAGTTGACCAGGATCTCGTCCGACTGAAACGCGGGGATCAGCCCGGTGCCGGCGAAGCCGATCTCGGCGGTGATGCGGTTCCCGTCGAGGAAGAGGACCGCTTCGGGGTCGCCGAGGGCCTGGCTGGAGGCGTAGAACTCGACGTCCAGGGCGCTCAGGGTCTGGTTCACGAAGCGAACGGTGATCTGGGTGGCCGGGGTGCCGTCCGGCGGGCCATCGGGCGGGGCGATGACGGTCGTGCAGGTGGTCTGCATGAGGGCGAGGGTGAGCAGGCCGGACACGCCGCGCATGGCGAAAGTGAGCATCGTACGACTCCTTCCGTAGAGATGACGTCAATGGTCCAGAGGACCGCACCGGGGGCCATTATACCGGTTCCCCAGGTGGCGGGGTGAGGGGAATTGCCGGTTTCCAGCCGCCGGTTTCCAGCTACCGACAGCGGGAGAGCACGGTGGCTTCGATTGGCTTCGTTTTGGCGGTTTCGCGGGATGGAAACCGCGTTGGCGGGGGTGAAAACGCGGATTCGGTGGCTTCGTTTCGCG
>CAYVVX010000641.1:0-1847 GCA_964455315.1 uncultured Planctomycetales bacterium
GGTGGGGGTTCCGGCGCTGCGGCTGCTGGCGTTTTTCCAGATCCCGCTGGCCATGATGATCATCTACACGAACGCGCTGCGCGGGGCGGGCGATACGCAGTACCCGCTGCTGTTCACGGTGATCGGGACACTGGGCATCCGGCTGTCGGTGGCTTACGTCTGCGGGATCGTGCTGGAAGGCGGCCTGATCGGGGCGTGGATCGGCATGTGCGCGGACATGACCTTCCGGGCGGTGGCGTCGTGGGTGCGGTTCGTACGGGGCAAGTGGGCGCGGATCGAGGTGTGAGCGATCAGTCGGGAGCCATTCAGGAGAACCCTCGCGGCTGTTGCCGACTGCCGTGGCGCACAGCGAGGACCTCAACCGTCCGGGATGTTTCTACAACCCGGTAGTACACGATGAACGGGCGGACCGGCATGGCATGCACGGTCTTGTTGGAATCCTTTCGGTGCTGGTGCACAGTGAAGCGGCGGGGAAGAATGTCCAAGGCGTCCACCGCGGAGAGAAGTCGACCGGCGACGAGAGCGGCCTGACGAGGTGAATCCTTCTCGATGTAGGAACAGATCTCGGCAAGGTCGTCGCAGGCGCGGGGGGTGATCCTGATGGAGTAACGCTCGAGCATTGGCCGTGGTCAGGTGTCAATGAACCGCTTGCGGAGCTCCTCGCGCACCTCCTGCCAGGGGCGGGTGTCGCCGCGGTCTGCCTGCTCGAGGCCCTCCTCGATCGCAGCTTGTGTCTCCGGATCAAGATCATGAACATCCGGACCGGTGACCTGATCCAGCGTCTGAAGCGCCACCCGGACCAGTTCGTCGGGCGTGGACACCCCTGTTTCCCTCATGCGCTTTTCGATGAGCTTCTGGGTTTCGGCATTCAGTGAGATGGTCATGGGATTCGGCTCCGTTTCAGGGATGGGCCGGCAGCCGGAACTGCAATTCCATCCTCGAGCATGCGTTGATTGTACCACGCGACGGCGGAGAATCCATGCGCTTCGGAGTGTCCCTGTTGTACGGACATGATCCATGTGTCGCACAGTCAACGAAAAAGGGCACTCCATCCGGAGTGCCCTGGTATCCTCTGGTGTACCTCTTCGCGTCTCGATCGGTTACGACCGCGGGTGGGCCGCGTCGTAGGCTTCCTTCATCCTTGCCGTGGTCACGTGCGTGTAGATCTGGGTGGTGGACAGGGACTGATGCCCGAGCAGTTCCTGCACGCTGCGCAGGTCGGCTCCGCGGTTGAGCATGTGCGTCGCGAAGCTGTGCCGCAGGGTGTGCGGGCTGATCGCGGGATCAAGGCCGGCGATGGCCAGGTACTTGTCCAGCTTGCGGCGGACGCTGCGGGTGCTGAGCCGCTGGCCGTGCTTGTTGACGAAGACGGCCTGCTGGTTGAAGGACGCGGCCCGCGGGTCGGCGCGGCGCATGTCCATGTAGCGGCGGATCCAGGCCAGGGCGGTGGGGGCGATCGGCGTGATGCGCTCCTTGCGACCCTTGCCGCGGATGTGCAGGCACTCGCCGACGGAATCGATGTCGGCGATGTTCAGGTCGACCAGCTCGCTGACGCGGACGCCGGTGGAGTACATGGTCTCCAGCATGGCCCGGTCGCGGGCCCCCAGCAGCGTGGTCACGTCCGGCGTCTCCAGCAGGCGGCGGACCTGTTCCTCCTCGAGGAACTTGGGCAGCCGTTTCTCCTGCTTGGGCGTGCGGATGGTCAGCATGGGGTTGGCCGGCACGTGTCCGCGCTTGACGCAGAACTTGTAGAAGCTGCGCAGGGTGGCCAGCTTCCGCGCGGTGGTGCTCTTGCAGTAGGCCTTGTCGCGGAGGAAGCCCAGGAACTCCCGGACATCATCCGGCTC
>CAYVVX010000641.1:1857-3614 GCA_964455315.1 uncultured Planctomycetales bacterium
CGCCAGCAGATCGTTGCTGACGAAGGTCGGGGCCTTGACCGCTTGAGCGGTGGCGACCGCGACGCCGCCGTTGGAGCCGGGTTCATACCCGGGGCTCTGGGGCAGCGGCGAGGGCGGCCCGCTCAGTTCGCGAAGGAACTCGCAGAACTGGGCCAGGTCCGCCGAGTAGCACTTGGCCGTATGCGGGGAGAAGTGCCGCTCGAAACGGAGGTAGTTCAGAAACTCGTCGATCAAAATGTTATCACTCATGACGCGTTGCACACCAGCGGCGAACTGTTCGTTGTCTTCAACCTGGCTCGAGAACGGATCCATCCCGGAAGTGCTGACGGGCTTTACGGTTCAGCTCTTCACTCCCTCGAGATCCATCTCGAGTCTGCGTCCCATCTGGTAACTGAGCACTGCGGCGTCGAACCAGTCGAAGTCCTGGTCTCCCGCGGAGGCCATGTCGGCGAAGGCGGCGATGATGTCCGCCTCCCGTCCGGCCTGGTAGCGGAACACGTAGCGATGACCGCCCTTGACGAGGGACAGTTGCCGGACCAGATCCATCACGACTCGACCTCCGTGGCCGCCAGAGCCACCGTTTCCAGACGGGTCTGCTGTCGCAGGAGCATGCCAGCGACCTCGTGACAGCAGAACCTCAGGTACAACTCCTGGCTGGCCAGGAACTTCTGCCAGCCCATCGGGCTCGTGTCCTCTCCACGATCATCGGCGTACTCGCGGACCCGCTTTCGCACGTCCTCATGGGCGCCGTTGTAGGTTCGCTGCACCTGGGCGAAGGGCCGCCGGGGGTCGTCCGCGTCGGCCACCGCGAAAGGCTTGGCGCTGCGTGTCGCAGCCACCGCATCGAGCCCGCCCGCCGGCCGTTGAGGCCCGTAGAGCTGAGCGGCGATGCCCACCACCGGGGTGTACGGGTCGTATTCGGTGACCGCGAACACCAGGATGGCGTCGGCCCCGAGCCGCTCTGCGATATCCAGGGCGTGCTCGGGGGACGTGATCTGCTCAAGTCGTTGCTCCGCGAGCACGGCCATCACACGGTTAACCCCGATCACTCCGAGACCCGGCTCCGCGGATAGCTCGCTGGCCATGAGATCGGCCACCTTGACCGGGTCGAAACCCGCGTTTCCGCTGTAGTTCAGCGCCGGTGCGACGGCGATATTGGTCCCCGGGGGAGCCCAACTGACGTGATCGGCTTCCGGCCGCTTCTCGGCGTGGGAGCAACCGATCAAGGCGATGCAGCAGGCCAGCCCGACGTGCATGGCCCCTGAAGTCGGGCGACCTCCACGACGGCGGTCGCGGAGGGGGCTGACATCACCAGCATATTGTTTGTCAGGCGCGATCATCCGTGATCTGCCACCACTTCCTTAGTTTGGCCCGCGTTGCCGCAGTTTACGGACTTCGGACCTGCTGTAACTTCGTCCAAATCACAGGCCGGCTTGAACCTCAAACCTGCCTGCTTGACCGATATCCGTCAGCCGCCGCGGACCGGAATCCTTTCCATGGCGGCGGCCGTGGTTTCCCTGGGAGCCGGCTGGGCCGTCAGGGCTTCGCGCCCGACGGCTGGCAGGATGGACCAGAGATTCTCGATGCCATGCTGCCGGCTGCTGAAATAGACGCTTCCATCAGGTGCCCACACGGGGCCGAAGCTCGTGCCCGTGCCGTTGGTCAGCCGCTGGGGGCTGGTTCCGTCGGCCCGCATGATCCAGATATCGCCCAGGGTGGTCTCACTGGCGGGGTTCTCGCCGAAGCCGGCCGTGGTG
>CAYVVX010000642.1:0-3593 GCA_964455315.1 uncultured Planctomycetales bacterium
AGGGAAGCCCGTCGCCGTTGAGATCCAGCCATTCGCTGGCGGGATTGATCGGCTCACCCTCGTCGAACCGGCCGTTCGCATTGCTGTCGGTGAAGGCAAAATCCAGGATGCCGTTGTTATTGTCGTCGATGTACTTAAGCCCGAACACTTCGACGAAGTCGGTAAGCCCGTCACCGTCGGTGTCTCTCGCGCCGGCACTGGTGGCGACCACCAGGCGGGCGAAGATGAAGGTCGGCGGCGTGCCAGGTCCGATCGCGGTCGGCGCGGAGATGCCCACGAAGCGGTCGCCGGCATTGGGGATGAGCGATGGACCCTCGACGCCCCCGGCTTCCCAATTGTCCGGAAGCCCGTCACAGTCGCTGTCGATCGCCCCGTCGGGGACGCCGTCACCGTCGATGTCCATCTGTGACAAAACCGCCACCGGGCGCAGGTTCGCGTTGGGCACCCCGGAGCAATTCTGGGCCCGCAGATTCCCGCAGGCCGCCAGAAGCACCGCCAGGCACATCGCGGCGACCGCGACCGGCCGGGTTCGACCCGGACATGACCGATAACCTGAAGTTTCGCGCATCAGTATCCACTCCTCGCCTTGTCGAAGCCCGCTGTCATTCATGAGGGTTCACTCGCGGACGTTCCACTCGAACATCCATCAGAAGTCCGGCATTCCACCGGCACGGGTAAAGGCGGAAAGGCCGCTGCCAGCCTTTCCGCCGAACATCAATTGAGCCGAGTCGTCCGCACGCCTCGGACGGCCCGCTCATCACGTGTCTGTTGTCGCCCGCACGGCCGAATCTTGGCGCGCCGCCGGACCGGACCAGCGCCTACTCGTCGCTGATGATGTCGATGGTCACCTGCTGCACGCCGTTCTCGGTGCCGTTGATCACCGCGTCGATGCTCACGGTCACGTTCTCCACACCTTCGGCATCACCATCATCGCCGGCGCCCACATCGATCGAACCCGTCAAGCTCCCGGCCGGGATCAGGATTTCGGTGCCGGTGACACCGTAATCGCTGCCGAACGTCGCGCTGCCGCCGAAGAGCAGGGTGATGAACACATTCTGGGCACTGATCGCGCTGAGGGTGGCCGTCACGGTCGCGGAGGTGGCTCCCGCCTCCATAATCGGTGACCCGGCCACGGAGAGACTGACCAGCGGGGGCGGATCGTCATCGGTGATGATCGCGGTGACCTGCTGGACGCCGTTCTCGGTACCGTTGGTAACCGTGGAGATGTCGACGATCACGGTCTCATCCGGTTCATCAAGGGTGTCATCGGCGGCAATGAGCGGGATCTGGCCGACCAGGGTGCCGGGAGTGATCACGATCTGGGCCGCACCCGGGGAGTAGTCCAGCGGCAACTGGGCGGTCCCGCTGAACAGCAGGCCCACCGTCACCGGCATGCTGCTGACCGCGCTGAGCGTGGCGGTCACGCCGGCGACACCACCGTTCTCCGCGAAGGGCGACAGAATCACCCCCAGTGTGACGGTCGGCGGCGGATCGTTGTCGGTGATGGTCACGATGGACACCTGGTTGGCGCCAAGGTTCGCGCCCACGGGGTTCGAGAGGGTAACGGCAAAAACCTCGTCAACCTCGTCGATGGCGTCGCCAAGCAGCGTGAGCGAGATGTTCCGCGCGGTCTGCCCGGGCAGGAACGTCAGCGTATCCGCAGCGGCGTTGTAGTCCAAACCGGAAATCGCCGTGATGTTGGTGGTGGCGAAATCGACGGTGACGTTGGCTGCGCTGGCCACGTTCAGACGGACGGTGAGCTGCACGATGGACGTGCCGAAATCGCCCTCCGGGAAAGCGGGAGTCACCGACGCCACGTCGAACTCAACCACCGGCGCGCCCTCATTGTCGATGATGTTGCCGGTCCCGGTGGGCACCAGCAGGGTTGCGTTGGAGGGGTTGGTCAAGGTGACGGTGAAGGTCTCGACACCCTCGGAGATCAGGTCGCCGAGGATATCGATGCTGACCGTCTGCATCAGCGGATCGCCCGGGTTGAACGTCACGGTGCCGACGCGGGACACGTAATCGCTGCCCGCCGTGGCGGTGCCGTTGGCGGTCGCGAAGTTCACGCTCACCGGCAGGGCACTGGGCCCGGACATCTGCACGGTGAAGTCCATGGGCGCAGTGCCGGCATCACCTTCGAGGATGAAGCCGTCGGAGATGGCCAGTTGAACCGAGTCGTTATCGGTGATTGATACGGTCACATCGCTGACCAGCAGTCCGTTGTAATCAGCGTCCCCGCTGGCCAGGGTGTGGGTGATGACCCCGCTGTGCGTGCCTTCGGCAACGCCGTCATCATCGGCCGCCACCGTGACGGTCTGATTCACGTTCCACGGCGTAGCTCCGCCGGAGGGCGTGAAGGTCAGCACCACCGGATCGCCGACGCCCGCGCTGAGGTCAAGCTGGGTGTCGGGATCGACGGTCACGGTCACATCCCCGGCAGGCTCCGAAGTCAGCCGGATGTTGTACGAGTCGTTGCCGCCGCCTTCAGTCACGGCGGTGTTGCCGCCGCTCTGGGTGAGCAACACGCCGGGAACGTCATCATCGGTGATGGTGACGGTGTGGGAATCGGGTACACCCACCACGGCGGTGCCGACCGAAATGGCCATGCCCAGGCGTATGGTCTCGTTGGCTTCGTTTCTGTCGTCGTCGATCAACTTGACCACGAAATCGCGGGTCGTGCCCTCGGTCGAGCCGCTGGGGAAGGTTATGGTCGAACCGGCCGAGCCCGGCACGGCGGTGTAATCGATGCCCGAGTCGGCGGTCCCCGGGCCGGTGTCGATCAGGGTGGCCGTGATGGCACCGGACAACGCCGCGCAACCGGCCTCCAGAGTCAGCCGGGCGGTCACGGTATGATTGCCGCCCTCACCCGCGGTGGTCGACGTACCGGCGACGAAAGACACTCTCGGCAACGAGACGTTGACGTTGCTGGTCGCCTGCCGCGAGGTGCCGTTGGCATCGGTCACTGTCACGGTGAGCTGGCAGCCGGGAGCGCTGGAACCCGGCGCCGTGAAGTTCGTGGTCGAACTGGCCGGCGAACTGAACGCCCCGCCGCAGGTCGAGTTCCACGCAAACGTGAGCGGAGCCACCCCGCCGGACGCGTTGGCCTGAAGGTTGTTCACCAGATCACCGGCCAGGACACAACCCGGGGCGTTGGCGATGTTGACGAACAGGCCCTGAGCCGCCGAGCCCGGCGCACCCGCCGTGTTCGCACCCCGCTCGATGAAGTTGGTCGCGGTGTTGCCGGCCGAGTCGACCACCACCACGGTGAACCGTGGCACCAGGCTGCCGACCTTGACCGCCTGGAAGGAGGTGGTCGGACTGGAAGTGCCGTTGACCGCCTCGGCGTCGAGCAGGTCGTCAATCGCCGGGTCGACGCTCCAGCGGAACGTGTACACGCCTGTGCCGCCGGTGGCGTTGGCGGTCAGGGTGGGGCGAAGTTCGCCGCCGGTGTCGAACTGGGCGGGGCTCAGCACCGGGGTGACCCGCAGTTCCGGGTTGACGGTCAGGACCACGGTGTCACTGGCCTCGTTGCCGATCGCATCCTTGACCGTGACGGTATAGAGGTTGGTTCCAGTCGGGTTCTGCGCCGA
>CAYVVX010000643.1:0-3567 GCA_964455315.1 uncultured Planctomycetales bacterium
CGGAGTTGCAGGCTCCATTACGATCGAATGTGCCTCCGCAAGTACACTGGCAGTCGATGTTCAACTCAGCGGGATGGGTGGCGATGGAGGTCGTGGTGGCGACGGCGGGTGGGCCTCCGTTTGCCTGCAGCGTGCGATCAATGGGGGGCCATGGCTTGCTAATGGTGATGCAGGAAATGGAGGAGACGGATCACCTGGAGCTATCGTTTTGCTGGGCTCATCAGGAGTTACAACCGACGTAACCGGTTCTACCTACTGCCTGGCCGGCGGCAATGGGGGCAATGGCGGGAATGGTGGCCAACAAATCGGTACCCCAGGTCAGGCGGGGTTAGGAGGGTTCGCTGGGCCCACAGGGACTGTTACTGTATTCGGGACACAAGTTGGGACTATGTCGGAGGCTGGTGCTTGCTATGAGCCCATCGATGGGGTAGATGGAGAAGGTAGCTGAAGTACCCTATCTTCTCGGGCACTGCCACAGCTAGTATTACAACGCTATGATGGTCCTCATGCGATCCACAACTTACGTGCTGGCAATCCGTTACGATTTAACCAGTGTTCCGTGTTTTCGCCCGCAACGCCGCCAGCCCTTGACGCCGGCGCCACGCGCTGCCCGTCCCGAGTGGGCGTGGCTGCCCACCGGGCTGACGGAATTACGTCTCCGCGGATTCTTGCGCTGTAGCGTGAATTCCCGCCTCTTTTTCGTTGACATGGGCGGGATGGTTATATAAAACAGAGTAGTGGGAGAGAAGACACTTCCCCCCGCGGAATTGTCTCCTGAAGCGGTGTATCCGGGCGGAGTCCCATGGGTTCCGTCATGAATAATCGTGTCCGTCACGCGCTCCCTGCGTGTCCAGGGAAAAGGGGAGCGTCGAACGGCGGTTTCGGCGGGTTGTCACGTCTCTTTTAGAGGAGGAGAGTCATGAAGGTTTTTGCTGCAGTAGCCGCAGGCGCATTGCTGATCGGTGGGGTTTCCACCGCCAAGGCGGTGGTCCTGCTGCAGGACAATTTCGAGAGTTACGCGAATACGGCCGCGATGAACGCGGCGTGGAATGCTCCCGCGGTGGGCCCGGGCACGCTGGATATTGCCCTCGGCAATCCCGGCCAATCCATGTTCCACCCCGGCGGGCTCACCAACAAGCGGCTCTTCGCTGAGACCGTGGCGACGAATGCCATGCCGATCGTCTGGGAGTTTGACATGTACTGGGACGGCGCGGGCAACAAGCGCATTTCCGGCGGGCTGCGCGACAACGGTGTCGGGGCGCTGGGTGCACTGCTCGAAATGGGTTACTACAACGCCTCTGCCGAAGGTTCGGGATTCTCTTACCGGACCGCGATTGGCGCCGGAAGCACCAACTGGCACCTGTTCCCCGGTGCCGCCGGTTTGGCCTCGGCGAACACCTGGCTGCATTTCAAAGCCACGATCAAGGGCACCGAAACGATCTTCGAAGTGACCGGTAACCTGAACTCCAGCAGCGCGACAGTTCCGCTGATTTCAACCGGGCTGACCTACGACATCGCCCGCTTCGGCGGACCGTCGGACCTGTCATCGGCCGGCGGTGGTGCGAACTTCGACAACGTGCTCATCCAGCAGATTCCCGAGCCGGTCAGCCTTGCGCTGCTGGCGTCCGGCGGCCTGCTGATGATCCGTCGCCGTCGCGCGGCCTGAGGCACTGATCGAGAGAGAGACGGGTGGCAGCCCGCAGGGTCGTCCAGCGATCCTGCCGGCGCCATCCGAAAAAGCAGACTTGCGCATCCCGCCGGGGCCGCGGGCAAGGCGTCGTCGTCCCCAGGGGCGATGACCTGATGCCCGGGCCCTGGCGGACCATGCCTGCCCGACGGAGGAGCCGCGGGCGGGAAATCAAAGCAAAGCCGCCGGGGCGGAACGGACTCTCCCACGGATCACGGTCACCCGAACGCAGCGTCATGCTGCGCCGACCCGGGCAGGACTTTCCGCCTGCCCGAATCGGCGAGGCCTGGCCGCACCGGAGGAACCGGTTGCAGGGACGGTCCCGGCTTGTGTCACAAAACCGCGGAATAGTCTTCCGCCCGTAGAGGGAATGACCCACTCGTATCACGGAGATCTTCTCATGAACCGCAAACTCTCGCATGTCGCAGTCGTGGGCCTGACCGGCCTGCTGCTGACCACCGCCGCCCGGGCGGAGGTCACCGAACTGATCACCGACTTTGAGTCCTTCGGCGCCGCGGCCAAGGTGATGTTCCAGAACGCGCAGGTGTCGGGCTCGACGCAGGGCATCCTGAAGAACATCGGCCTGCCCTTCGTGATCGAGAACAACCGCACGGCGGTGACCGACTTCGGCGCGGTCAACGGCACCCGCGAACTGGAGATCGCCTGGAAATGGGGCGACGACCTGAACGACATCGGCGTGGGTGACGACGGCAACCCCAACGACCCCACCGATCCCTACGATCCGGGGGCGCCCTATGCCGAGGCCGACCGGTGGATCCGGGCCACCAGCATCAGCGTGGCCAACCTGCCCAACCCCACCGTTCACCTGGAGGGCAAGGTTCGCTTCAAGATCCTGCATGACCTGGGCGGCAGCTTCGGGCTGGCGCTGGCCATCCGCGAAACCGGCATCTCCGCCGGGCTGGGCGAGGACGGCAGCAGCTCGGGCGACATCGAGTTCGTGGGCGTCGACGGCACGCACCTGGACGCCAACGGTGACATCGTTCCCGAGCCGACCATGATCATCAACACCAGCGGCAGCGTGCAGATGGTCGAGTTCGACCTGGCCGCGCTGAGCTCCGGCGGCAAGGTCCTCGCCTTCGCCAACAACGCCACCCTGCCGGACACCGCCAACGGCATGCTCGACGCCACCGCCGTGGGCAACGGCTCCAACCGCGGCGTGCTGGAAGCCCTGATCATCACCAACGTGACCGGTGATCCGACCACCGACTTCTCCATCCTCATCGACGACATCGAGTTCACTTCGCCGGTGCTGGACCCGCCGCGGGTCAAGGGCCCGGTCATCGAGATCAACGACACCGTGGTCGTCGATCGAGTTGATTCGACCGAGGTGGACGGCGTCGAGCTGTTCATCAACAACATCAGCGCCGGCAAGCAGACCGCCGTCGCCGGGGAAGCCACCTTCACCGGCCTGAGCCTTTCCGCCGGGGACATCCTGACCGCCAAGCAGACCATCGGCGCGGAGGTCAGCGAGGTCTCCGCCCCCGTGGTGGTCACCAGCGCGTTGGTCTGGTCGGAAAACTTCGACAGCTACGCCAACATGGCCGAGTTCGACGCGGTCTGGCAGAAGACCAGCGGCAACATCGACTTTGAGCTGGCCACCGACTACGCGGCAAGCTGCCCGAATTCCGCCAAGGAGCCGGCCGCGGCCACCGGCGGCGGCAATGATCCCTACCGCCGCTACGTGAGCCTGCAGACCCTGATCGGCTCCGGTGTGAACGGCAGCGACGACGTGCCGCTGTGGATCACCTGGTACTTCCGCCACGGCCTGAGCGGCAACCAGCGCAACTACATCCAGTTCGTCAACTCGATCAACGGCGGCCTGACCTCGTCGGACATCAGCCACTACTACTACATGGGCT
>CAYVVX010000644.1:0-3566 GCA_964455315.1 uncultured Planctomycetales bacterium
CAGCCGGAACTCAATCCAGCTCTTCTCAGGAGTGCGGCAACCTGTTGCCGCACCAATCGTGCGTCGATGCGTTGACGCACTCCTGCATCCGCTAATGCCGCGGGCTCTTCTGCCCGAACTCGGTGGTGCCGGGGATGCCGTGGTACTCCAGCGGGAAGGCGTAATCCTTGCGCAGCGGATACCCCTCCCAGTCGTCCGGGCACAGAATCCGCCGGAAATCGGGATGGTTGTCGAAAACCACGCCGAACATGTCGTACAGCTCGCGCTCGTGCCAGTCGGCCGCCGGCCACAGGTCGGCCACCGACGCCACATGCCCGCCGTCGCGCGGGACGCGCACCTTGAAAGCGATGACGTTGTCGCCGGACCAGAAGTCCTGCGGATCGCGCGACGCGGACATGCTCATCAGGTCGTAGACGATCTCGATCTGCCCGTCGGCCAGCCGGTCCACGCCGCTGACGCAGCGCAGCATGTTCAGCCGCAGTCGCTCGTCGTCGCGAACAAACGCCGCCACCTCCGGCCACCTGGCCGCGTCAATGACGATCGACGGATGGCTCGATTCCATGATGGTATCGACCACCGCGCCGGGAACGGCCTTCTTCACCTCGGCAGCAATCAACTCAGGCGTCATGCTTGTCCTTCTGACCAGATTCGCCGGCCGGCAGAGCTGGACCACGCCTCATTCGCATGGCCCCATACGACCAGCAAGAGCCCCTTTCTCACTTCTCACTTCTCACATCTGACTTGTTTCTCACGCCCCCACCGGCTCCGCCTTGCGCCCGGGTGATTTCTTTGCGATGCTCTGATACTTGATCTTGTCCTGCAGCCGCATCAGCCCCTCGATCAGCGCCTCCGGGCGCGGCGGACAGCCGGGCACGTAGACGTCCACCGGCACGATCAGGTCCACGCCCTTGACCACGTGGTAGCCGTGCTTGAAATACGGCCCGCCGCCGATCGTGCACGCACCCATCGCCATGACATACTTGGGATCGGGCATCTGGTTGTACAGCCGCTTGACCCGCGACGCCATCTTGTAGGTCACCGTCCCGGCCACCACCATCAGGTCCGACTGCCGCGGCGTCGCCCGGAACGCGCCGGCACCGAACCGGTCCATGTCGAACCGCGATGCCCCGGCGGCCATCATCTCGATCGCGCAGCAGGCCAGCCCGAAGGTCATCGGCCAGATGCTGTTGAGCTTGGCCCAGTTCAGGGCCCAGTCCAGCGAAGTGACGATCAACCCTTCCTCAAACCTGTTCTGTATCCAGCTCATGAACGATTAACTCCGGCCTTCAAGGGCTCGCGCCCAAACGGCCTCCAGATTCAGTTGAAATCCCTTCAGCAGGCGACTCGACAGCACTGAACCCTCGATCTTGCCGCCCTGAAACGAATCCCCCTCGCGATACCACAGGTATGCCTCCATCGGCTCCCGCACGATGTCCAGCACCCAGTACTCCTGAATCGAAGGCTGCAATTCATACTGTTCCCGCTTCCGGCTGAGATCAACGTGCCGCGTCGCCTCACTGGTGATCTCGACCAGCAATTCAGCCGCATCTTCGGGATAGCCCTCAACGATGCGATCCAGCCAACGTGAGGGAACGAAGCAGACATCCGGCCGCCGGACGATTCTGCCCTTTCGATGGACCACGACATCCGTCTCCTGGACCACCTGGCCCAGGCCGCGCTCGCCAACGTAATGGTCCAATTGCGCCGCCACATAGAGCGCGACCCGGCCATGCCACCAGAACGGGCTCGGACTCATGACCACACGTCCTTCGTCGAGTTCGTAGATCCATGGACCCTCTGCCGGCTCCCACTCAAGGAACTGATCGACGGTCATTCGACTGCCGTGCGACGGAGGATCGACTCCGCCCGAGCCGGCATCGCTTGACCGGTTGGATCGAATCATCACCAAACACTCCGGTCAAACGCCGGCTGCCGCCTTCGGTGCCGGCGGCGGACTGATCGTTGCCTCGAACCTTTGCCCGGTGCTGGCCCGCACCCAGTCCAGGTACCCGAACCGCCACAGGTACAGGAACCCCACCACCACCACGCCGAAGAAGAACAGCATGTCGTACAGCGCCGCCAGCCTCACCTGCCTCAGCACCTCCGGCGAAGCCCCCGGATGGGCCCCGCCCCCGTACACCACCGCCCAGGGGTAGAACAGCGCGATCTCCACGTCGAACACCAGGAACACCAGCGCCACCACGTAGAAACGCAGGTCGAACTGCACCCAACTGCTGCCGATGGCCGGCTCGCCGCACTCGTACGGCGCACCCTTCTCCGGGTTGGGCAGGCTCGGGCGGACCAGCCGGCCCGCCATCAGCGCCCCGAACGCCATCAGGAACCCCGCGATGATGAACACGGTCATGCCCTGGACCAGCTCCACACCGGTCTGGGCCAACATCACCGCACAGGTCGAATCCGAGGTCATCGTGGTCACCATCAGCCTCCTGGATTACTCCTTGGCCCCGGCCGCCGCCGGTTCCGCCGCCTTCTTGGCCGGCTTCTGCTCCGACAGCGCCTTGACCATCTCCTCGCGGAGCGGCCGGCCGCGCTCGACCCACTCATCCTTGCACTGCCGCGCCCACTCCGGCAGCCGATCCTTCTGCATCCACAGCGGCATCGGCGTCTGCAACCCCTGCTTGGCCAGTTCGGTGAACTCCACGATCATGCTCTCCCGGTCGTAGCCGGACAGGTCGTGGATGTTGCCCATGTGGATGCATTCGGTCGGGCAGGGCTCGGTGCACAGGGCGCAGAACATGCACTTGGAGTAGTCGATCGCGTACCGCAGCATGGCCCCGCCCACGGCGATGCCCGTATCCTTGTCGATCTTCCGCGGGCCGGTCTTCTCGATGTAGATGCAGTCCACCGGGCAGGCCTTGGCGCACAAATCGCAGGCGATGCACTTCTCGATTTCAAAGAAGTGAAACCCGCGGAACCGCGGCTGGAGCACCGGAGCCATGTCTGGATACTGCACCGTCACCGTCCGCGCGAAGCAGTACTTCAGGGTGATGCGCATCCCGATCAGGATGGTCCTGACCGTGAGGTAGATGTTGCGGAAGTAACCACGCATCCTGCATACCTCGATAGAGGGCACGCCGGGACTCATGTCCCGGGCGGTTCGGGTCATCTGTCGGCCGGCCCGCCGGTGACGCCCCGCAGACCGGTGGAACCGGCCCGGGCATCCTCACGGGACCAATCGCTTCTTTCCGGCCGTTTCGACCATTATACGAGCGAACCGGCGGATTGTCGTGGATGCCGCCTTCCAGGGCAAGGGGGCACGGTCCGCGGAACCCGCCGGGCGGTACGGCCGGTGGATTCCGCGGGAACTTCACAGCCCCCGGCGACGTAAGTCAATAACGCGACCGCCGTTGGTAACAATGCGGTTGCCGTGCTAAGATAGCGGGACTATCAAACCGGAGGGGACGGGCCCGACCCGGGAAGTGGCCCGGGTTTTCGGGACACGCGGAATTCGCAGCGGTCGGCTGCCAGGCGGGCCCGACCTGACCACGCATGCTCCCACGGCGCAAGACCATGGCGCGGGTTGCCCGGGAGCGGCACACGGACCG
>CAYVVX010000645.1:0-414 GCA_964455315.1 uncultured Planctomycetales bacterium
CCGGCAGGGACGCCGGGCGCTACACTCGGCGCGCAGGTTTGGAGTTGAACCTGTTTGTGCTTCCCTCTAATTCTTCATCCCAGTGGTCTTGATGCCCTGGATGAAGGTCTTCTGGGTGAAGAAGAAGAGCACGATGATGGGCAGCGTCAGCAGGACGCTGACGGCCATCATCTCGCCGTAGCGGGTCTGGAAGCGGCCCTTGAACATGGCCAGGCCGAGGGAGAGGGTGTACTTGGCCTCGTCGACGATGTAGACCAGCGGGCCCATGAAGTCGTTCCAGGAGCCCATGAAGGTGAACAGGGCGACGGTGGCCAGGGCGGGGATGGACAGCGGTATGACGATCTGCCAGTAGATGCGGAAGGTGCCGCAGCCGTCGACGCGGGCGGCGTCGATCAGGTCGCGGGGGATGGTCAG
>CAYVVX010000645.1:424-3542 GCA_964455315.1 uncultured Planctomycetales bacterium
GTCAGGAAGAACTGGCGGAGCAGGAAGATGAAGAAGGCGTTGCCCAGGAAGGCCGGCACCAGCAGCGGGAGATAGGTGTCCACCCAGCCCAGCCAGCGGAAGATGAGGAACAGGGGGATCATGGTGACCTGCCCGGGCAGCATCATGGTCGAGAGCATCAGGTAGAAGACCGCGTCGCGGCCGCGCCACTGGAGCACGGAGAAGCCGAAGGCGACCCAGCTGCAGCTCAACACGGTGCCGCCGACGGCGATGATGCAGATGAACAGGGTGTTCTGAAGGAAGAGGTCGAAGTCGAAGGCCCGGATGCCCAGGGCGTAGTGGCGCAGGGTGGGCCGGGTGCGGGTCTCGATACGGGCGGCGTCGACGACCTGGACCGAAGGTTTGGTGGAGAAGACGGCGATGTTCTCCCGCCCGGGGTCCAGCAGGTACCTGGTCTCGCCGGCGTCGATGCGCCAGCCCGGCCGGCCGTGTTCGGCGTCGATGACCGGGATGGCCGGGTCGAGGGCGATGCCGCGGCGGGAGAACTCCTCGAGCAGGCGCGGCGAGAGCCGGCCGGTCCTGTCGAGCTCATCCGCGTAGTGCATGGCGATGGAGAAGATCTGCTCCTGGAGCGGCCGGCCGGTCCAGTCGACGAGATTGACCTTGACCACCTTCGGCCGGCGCGGGAGGGGCTTGCCCTCGGCGTCGTAGACCAGGTCTTCGTATTCGAGCACCTCCTGGCGGACGACTTCGCGCTCGCTGCCGTCGTCCATGCGAACGTACTCGCCCTTGGGCAGCCACTCGGGCGGAAACTTGCTCATGTGGCTCTCGCTCTTGAGCGAGGTGGTCAGCAGCCAGGCGAAGGGGACCAGGAAAATGAAGGAGAGCGTCATCAGCGCGGCGTGGCTGAAGATCGTGCGGGTCAGGCGGCTTGTCGAGCTTTCCATGGCCATCCGGAAACATCACCCTCCCGCGTAATACACCCGGCTGCGGGCCGCCCGGAAGACCAGCGCAGTGCAGACCATGATCAGCACGAACATGATCCACGCCATCGCGGAGGCGTAGCCCATGCGGAAGTAGATGAACGCGTTGTTGAACAGGTACAGGGCGTAGAACAGCGTGGAATCGGCCGGGCCGCCGCCGCCGTCGGTCATGATGAACGCCTGGGTGAAGTACTGGAAGGTGGCGATCATGCCCATGACCAGGGTGAAGAAGAGGATGGGGCTGATCATGGGCAGGGTGACGTGGCGGACACGGGTCCAGGCGCCGGCGCCGTCGATCTCGGCCGCTTCGTAGAGCTCTTTGGGCACTTCCTGCAGGCCGGCGAGGTAGAGGATCATGTTGTTGCCGACGCCCCAGATGCTCATGACGATGAGCCCCGGCTTGGACCAGGCGGGGTCGGCCAGCCAGCCGGGCGGCGGAGGGAACTTGTACGCCGGATCGAGCCCCAGGCCGCGGAGCAGCCCGTCCGGCAGGGCGATCCAGAGATCCTGCAGCAGGTTGAGCACCGGGCGGATGAACATGTTGAGCACGCCGTACTCGGGATTGAGAATCCACAACCAGAGCACGGTGGAGGCCACGATGGGCACGATGGAGGGCAGGAAGAAGATGGTACGGTAGACGGCCTGGCCGCGGACCTTGAGGTTGAGCAGCATGGCCAGGACCAGGGCGGTCAGCATGGTCATGGGAATGGCGAAGACCATGAAGTAGAGGGTGTTCCAGAGGGCGCGGATGAAAAGCGGATCGCCGATCAGCTCGGCGTAGTTGCCCCCGCCGTTGAATATCGGGGCGCTGAAGACGTTGTAGTCGCAGAGGCTGTAGTAGAACGAGGCGACCACCGGGTAGGCGGTGAAGACCAGGAAGCCGAGCAGCCAGGGGCCGGTGAAGACGAGCCCCAGCAGAATGCGCTGGCGGTCGCCGGGGCTCAGGGCCAGCCGGTCCCTCCATGAAGAGGTTCGGCTCATGGCATCTCCCTGGGCTGGCGTTCGCGGATCTTGCGGAGGGCTTCCTGGGTCCGCTCGCGGGCCTCGGCGAGGGCCTCCCGCGGGGGCATGATGTCCTCCATGCAGCGGCTCATGGCCCGGTTGAGCTCGTCGATGTAGGACATGCTGGCCGGGGACACCGGGCGGACATGGCGGGCGTTCTGGAGAATGCCGTAGTAGGCCTCAAGGATCCGGTTGCCGGCGATCTCGTCGAAGAAGGGGCTCTTTTTGTAGGCCGGCAGCAGCTTCATGCGGCGGGCCATGTAGGCGGTGCCGTGCGGGTCGGCGGTCATCCAGCGGACCAGCTCGAAGGCGGCATCATCGTTGCCACGGCGTCCGCGGGGCAGGCCGATGGTCCATCCGCCGATCCAGCCGGAGCCGATCTCGCCGTCCTCCGGTCCGGGCATGGGGGCGATGCCGTACTCGAGGCTGGGGGCGAACTTGGCGATGTTCTGGGCGTCGGCGATGTACATGAGCTGCATGGCGAACTTGCCAATGTAGAACGGATGCTGCGAGCCCTCCTGCAGACCGGCCTGGAAGGCCTTCAAGTTGCGCGAGCCGCCGTACTTGTCGCGCATGCGCAGGATCCATTCCATGGCCTTGACGATGCGCGGATGGTCCGGCGTGAAGGTTTCGGTTTCATCGTCGTAGAACCTGCCGCCGAAGGCCCAGCCCCAGGTGAACACAGCGTTGGCGCCGAACGCGCCGTAGGTCGGCATGATGCCCAGGACTTCGATGCGGCCGTCGTCGCGGTAGGTGGTCAGCCTGTCGCAGTAGTCTTCCAGTTCGGCCAGCGTGCGCGGCGGGCGCTCGGGGTCGAGCCCCGCCTGGCGGAAGAGGTGCTTGTTGTAGACCATCGCGAAGTTGGGATCGGCCGCGGCGCTGAGGGCCCAGGTCCTGCCCGCGTAGCGGCATTGATGCCAGCAGGGTTCCCAGAAGTCATCCTCGCCGATGCCGGCCGCCTTCATGCGCTCGTCGAGGGGCTGGAGCGTGCCCAGCGAAGCCCAGGTGGCGACGCGGATGCCGTCGGCCACGATGACGTCGGGGGGCACCCCGCCGGCGGAGCTGATGAAGAACTTGATGTCCTGCCCGGCGCCGGAGGGCATATACAGGGATTTGGCGAGGATGGACGGCGAGGCGGGCCCGTTCCAGCCGGC
>CAYVVX010000646.1:0-3526 GCA_964455315.1 uncultured Planctomycetales bacterium
GGATGCGGGCGCTGGTACCCATCGCTTCGATATCCATGCGTACCTGGCGGCTGATCGCGCCGATGGCGTCGATCTCCATGAGGTTCCGCCGCACCAGGCGGTCAAACCGCGGAAAGCGCCGGTCGCCGTAGTTGAGCTCCGGCACAACCTGGATGTCTCCACCACAGGTGGTCACGACGACCGGTACGCCGATCTTGCGCTTGATGGAGACGCCCCAGGCGGTGGGCACGCCGGCGTGATGGCAGTGCAGCACGTCGACCCGCTTCTGAGCATGCCAGTGCAACACCGCCCGGCGCATCAGCGGGCCCAGCAACCCCAGACGGTTGACGCCGTGCAACGGCTGGCCGACGCGGAAGACCGGGTAGGGATGCTCCACCGGCATGGGCACCGGCTTGAGCCCGACGCTCGGGCGGGTGGTGAACACCGCCGCCTCATGGCCGCGCTTGATGTACTCGCAGGCCAGGAAGTGCATCTTCCATTCGATACCTCCAACGACGGGCAGAAAAGTGCTTGAAATCAGGGCGATGCGCATGCGGTGTTATCCGGCGCGGCTCAGGATTGTGCGACCGTGGTGAGGGCATGACCCCGCCGAATCCGGGTCATCCGCCGGTCCCAGCCCGCGAGCTGCAGGCAGGTCCAGATCAGCCGGGCGTGATCGGATTTCCCGGTGACATGCTCGTCCATGATCCGGCGAAGCGTATCCGCATCCAGCCACTCGTGCAGCCGCGTCTCCCGGCTGGTCAGTTCGTCGTACGCCCAGGTCCGCATGGAAGTCTTGAGCCAGTGAACCAGCGGCACGCCAAAACCCTTCTTGGGCCGCCGCCAGAGTTCGTCGGGAACATACCGCGACAGCAGGGACTTGAGCAGGTGCTTGAGCTCCCCGTTGGCCGTGCGGAAGCGCGACGGCACCCCCGCCGCCAGTTGCACCACGTGGTGGTCGATGAGCGGCACGCGAACCTCCAGCGCCACCGACATGCTGGCCCGATCCACTTTGGTGAGGATGTCATCCACCAGGTACGCCTTCAGATCCATCACTCCCATGAGCACATCGCGTTCGCGATGCCGGAGACGGCCGGCGACGCTCCGCCCGATTTCCCCCAGCCGGTCCCGCCGACCGGCGTCTCGATGCAGGGCCGGCTGCAGCCACGGCCGCCAGACGCTCGGCCTCAGGTAGTAATCCGAAAACTCGCGGAATCCCATCAGGCCGCGCCAGCATTGCAGTCGGCGACTGGGCACCAGCACGATGCCCGCCCCGGCCATGCGACGCAACGGACGCGGCACGGCGCGAAACAAGTCATAAGCCCGGATGTAGCGATCGTCGTATCGGGCGTAACCCCAGAAGAGCTCGTCACCGCCGTCACCGGAGAGAGCCACGGTCACATGCCGGCGGGTCATCCGCGACAACGCCAGGGTGGGAATGTTGGACTCATCGGCGAACGGCTCGTCGTAGAACTCCGAAGCGTGCCGGGCGACATCCAGGACGTTGTCTTCCGAGAGGTACAGTTCTTCGTGCTCGGCCCCCAGGTGCTCGGCGATGCGTTTGGCCGCCGGGGCTTCATTCCATTCCGGTACGGTGAAGCCGACGGTGAAGGTGCGCACGGTCCCGGAATGCACCTGCCGCATCAGCGCCGCCACCAGCGTTGAATCCACCCCGCCGCTCAGGAACGTGCCCAGCGGAACGTCGCTGATCAGGCGAAGCTTCACCGCTTCGCGCAGTTTCTCGTCGATCGCCTCCAGCACTTCCTCCTCGCTGGAGTAGGACTGCTCCTGCTGATAGAAGCTCAGGGCGTCCCAGTAGCATTGCTCGCGCGGATTGGGATCGAGCAGGTCGCAGGTCAGCAGGTGTCCGGCCGGCAGCTTGCGAATCCGCTCAAACGCCGACATCGGGTTCGGAATATAGCCGTGCAGCAGGTACTGCCGGATCGCCTCCTGGGAGACGTTGAGCTCCAGCGACGGGAACGCCAGCAGCGCGGTCAGCTCCGACGCGAAGGCCAGTTGCCGGCCGTCCCAGTAGTAGTACAGCGGCTTAATGCCCAGCCGGTCCCTGGCCAGCACCAGTCGTCCGCGCACCTTGTCCAGCATGGCGATGGCGAACATCCCCCGGAACGGGTCCACGAAGCGGTCGCCGTACCGGTCGTAACTGGCCAGCACCACCTCCGTGTCGCACTCGGTGGTGAACCGCATTCCGGCCGACTCCAGGTCGGGGCGGAGTTCGCGGAAGTTGTATACCTCCCCGTTGAAGACCACGCAGTTGCCGGTCCGCGGGCTGAACATCGGCTGGTGCCCCGCGGGGGACAGATCCAGGATGCTCAGCCGGGTATGGCCCAGCGAGATCCGAACGTCGCCGATGGTCTCGTGGTGGGCCCCGCGATCGTCGGGTCCGCGATGAGCGATCAGCTCCACGGCCCGGTCGAACACCTCGGGCGGCTCGTGCCCGCCCGCCCAGGTCAATTTGCCTACAATGCCGCACATAAGCTCACTCAGCCGCCGACGGTGGCCCGCTCAGCACGCGCTCCACGCGAGCCTCCGCGAGCCGGACCGCCGCGGGCATGGTCCACAACCTCGTCAAGAAACGCGGCCATCTCCGACAGCACCGCATCCGAGTGGAACTCCCGCACCGCCTCCGGGCTCAGGTCCAGCGGGCCATTCTTTCCCTGCCCCTCCAGCAGTCGTTCAATCGCGGCGGCGATGCCCGCCGCATCATCATCCGCCGCACCGATCCCGCGTCCGACGCGCTCGACAAGGTCCCAGGCCACGCAGCCCCGCGGACCGACCACCAGGATCGGCCTGCCGGCGGAGAAGTAATCGAAGAGCTTGCCGGGAATCGCCCCGGCGTGCTGGGTACTGCCATCGTCGTGCCCCACCACCATCAGCAGGACATCTGCCCCCATGCAGGCGGCCAGCAGATCCCGCCGGCCGAGTGCCGGAAGCATATCCACCTCGCCATCGAGCCTGAGTTCGGACGCGGCCTTGCCCAGGCCCGGCTCCGCGGTCAGGCTGTGAAACACGAACCGCACGGCGGGCTTACCGGCGCGCCGATCCCTGAGCATCCCCAGCGCGCTCATGAAACCGTCGATCCGGCGCGTGCCGCCGTACAGGCTGCCTCCGTAGAGGATCGTCGGGGCGGCATAGCGGACAGGTGCCAGCCCGGCCACCTCGTCGGGATCGTACCAGTTGTACAGCAGTCGGTGCGGCATGCTATCGAACCCGGGATGTCGGCGGCGAAGAACGGCCTCCTGAGCGGGCGACACGAAGCTGACCCCCGCCGCGGCGGCCACCGCCGTGGCCTCGCAACGGGCCCGGCTCCGTTCCTGGCGATCCCGAGCCGCACCATCGGGCTCGATGCTGACGTCCCTGAAGTCAGCCACAAAAGGTACTCCCGTGCGGCTGCTGACCCGGCGGGCCAGAAGCAGCCCGCTGATGGTCGGAGCGCTGCACCAGATCAGGTCCACGCGATGCCGCCTGACCAGGTTGACCCCGGTTCGGGTGGCGGCGATGGCCCAGGGAAAGCCCACGTCCACCGGCA
>CAYVVX010000647.1:0-686 GCA_964455315.1 uncultured Planctomycetales bacterium
AGCGCAAGGGCAGGGATGAGGTGTCCGCCAAGGCCGTGGCCGCGAGCCTGCGCAAGCAGTTTGCGGAGATCCAGGAAGCCGGGCTGGTGGTGTTCGGCGCGCCCCCGATCGACGGACTGGGCAGCACCGGCGGCTTCAAGCTCCAGGTGCAGGACCGCGGCAGCGCGGGTTCGGCGGCACTCCAGCAGGCCGTTGATGGCCTGGCTGCCGCCGGCAACAGCGATCCCAAGCTGGCGGGCCTGTTCACCAGCTTCCGGTCCAGCCAGCCACAGATCTTCGTCGAGCTGGACCGGTCGCAGGCCAAGATGCAGGGTGTGGCCATCACCGACATCTTCCAGACGCTGCAGACCTACCTGGGATCGATTTACGTGAACGACTTCACGTTCGAGAACCGTAACTGGCAGGTGAACGTCCAGGCCGAGGCGGAGTACCGCCTGCAGCCTGAGGACATCGGCCGGCTCCAGGTGCGCAATCGTGACGGGAAGATGGTGCCGCTCGCGGCGCTGCTCAACGTTCGCGACCATGCCGGTCCGGCGATCGTGAACCGCTACAACATGTACCCCTCCGCGGAAATCAACGGCAACACCGCGCCCGGGGTCAGTTCCAGCCAGGCTATCGCCATCATGGATTCGCTGGGTGATTCGGATCTGCCGCCCGGATTCGGGTTTGAGTGGACCGAATTGACT
>CAYVVX010000647.1:696-3520 GCA_964455315.1 uncultured Planctomycetales bacterium
GTTCGTGTTCATCCTGGGCACCGTCTTCGTGTTCCTGGTGCTGGCCGCGCAGTACGAGAGCTGGTCGCTGCCTCTATCGATCATCCTGATCGTGCCGATGTGCCTGCTGGCGGCCATCGCCGGCGTGTGGGCGGTGGGATCGGACAACAACATCTTCACGCAGATCGGCCTGGTCGTGCTCATCGGCCTGGCGGCCAAGAACGCGATTCTGATCGTTGAGTTCGCCAAGCAGCTTCAGGATGAGGGGCGCGAGCGCCGGGAGGCCACGCTGGAGGCGTGCCGCCTGCGCCTGCGGCCGATCCTGATGACGTCCCTGGCCTTCGGCCTGGGCGTGGTGCCGCTGGTCACCGGCAAGGGCGCGGGCGCCGAGATGCGCTTCGCGCTGGGCTTCGCGGTGCTGGCCGGTATCGCCGGCGTGACGGCGTTCGGGATCTTCTTCACCCCGGTCTTCTACTTCGTCGTTCGATGGTTCAGTGATCGTCGCGCAACCCCCGCCTCCGCGAAGGCTTCGCCGCCCGCGGCGGAGGGCGCGTCCGGCGCGACTCCGGCTTGAGAGGGAGCATTCTGATGAGGTCAGCATCGCCGCTGAAGGGATCGAGAATCGCGTCGATCGTATGCCTTGCGCTGGGCTGGGCGTGCGGAGGCTGCATGGTCGGTCCGAATTATGAGGAACCGGTGGCGCCGCTGCAGGAGGACTGGGCCGATCCCGGGCATCCGAGCGTGCAGCGCGGCAAGGCTGAGCTGACCCACTGGTGGAAGGCCTTCAACGATCCCGTCCTCGATCAACTGGTCGATCAGGCCTACCGGAACAGCCCGCCGCTGCAGGCGGCGGCGGTGCGGGTGCTGCAGGCCCAGGCGGCCCGCGGCGTCGCCATCGGCCTGCTTTTCCCTCAGCGACAGGAGGCGGCCGGAAGCTTCTCCTGGAACCAGATCAGCGAGAACAGCGGCCGTCCCGAGGTGCAGAACAGCAAGTGGGGCTCGCGGCTGGGCTGGGTAGGTGATCCGCTGGGCACCCTGGGCGAGCGGGCGGTCGGCCCGCCGGGCATCGACCCCGCCTTCCACAACTGGGACGTGGCCGGGCTTTCGGTCGGCTGGGAGCTTGACGTATGGGGCAGGTTCCGCCGGGGGATAGAGGTGGCCGATGCCGCCGTGCTGGCGTCGCTGGCCAGCTATGACGACGTGCTGGTCAGCCTGATCGGCGAGGTCGCCACCAACTATGTTCTGGTTCGAACGCTCGAAGCCCAGTTGGAAATCGTGCGCCGGAACTACGATATCCAGAAGAGCAGCCTGACCATCGTTCAGCAGCGCCGCGCGGGTGGTACGGCCACTGAGCTTGATGTGGCTCAGGCGGAGGCGCAGTTGAACGATACGGAAGCGCGAATTCCCGCGATTGAAGCCAGCATCCGGCAGACCCAGGTGGCCCTGTGCGTGCTGCTGGGCATGGTTCCCCAGGACATCAGCAAGCTGCTCGGTGCGCCGCGGCCCATCCCCGCGCCGCCGGCGAGCGTGCAGGTCGGCGTCCCGGCCGAGCTGCTCAGGAGGCGACCGGACATCCGCCGCGCGGAGCGCCTGCTGCAGGCCCGCAGCGCCCAGATCGGCATCGCCGCCGCGGATTTCTATCCCAGTTTCTCTCTGGTCGGTGACATCGGACTGTCGGCCGAGCACTTCAGCGATCTGTGGCGCGGGGACAGCCTCCAGGCCTTCGCGGGTCCGTCATTCCGCTGGAACATTCTGAATTACGGGCGAATTGAGAACAACGTCCGCGTGCAGGACGCGGGCTTCCAGGCGGCGATCAGCGAATACGAAGGTCTCGTGCTCCAGGCCCAGGGTGAAGTCGAAGTCGCCCTCGCGGGCCTGGTCGGTGCCCAGCGACAGATCGTTCCGCTGACCGGCAGCACGGAGGCGGCGGCCCGCGCGGTCGATGTCGCCACCCAGCAGTACAAGGGAGGCGTCGCCGACTACATTCGCGTCCTGGTGGCCCAGGACTTTCTGATCACCGAGCAGTCCCGGCTGATCGTCACCCAGGGTGCGGCCGCGCAGAACATGGTCACGCTCTATCGGGCGCTCGGCGGCGGCTGGGAACTGCGCGACGGTAACGATCTGGTACCGGCGGAAATCAAGCAGCAGATGCAGCAGCGGACCAACTGGAAAGGGATGATCGACGCTGATCGTGTGTTCCCGGCGTCGGCCCCGGCCGAATCAACGCGCTGACCCGATCACCTCGCGGCTTCCGCGTCGATCCGAGCATGGGCAACGGCGCCGGGGTGGTGGCGGTCTGCGCAGACCTTTCGGGCGACCGGCTGGTATGGCCGTCAATAGAATGGAGACCATAAGGATGAAGCTGAGCCAACGGCTGTTTCCGCAGATTGCGATGCTCAACGTTGTCGCTGTGACACTGGCGACGGGCTGCTCGTCACCGGGCACATCGGTCGCCGAGATCGATGCGCAGGCCGACCAGGTGTTCAGGCAGATGTGTGATACGCTGGGCGAAGCGAAGTCGCTTCGCTTCAAGGTCAACGCGCTTACCGAGCGCCCGGTGGAAACCGGCCAGTTTGCCAAGTTCCGCCGGAAGAGTGAAATCACGCTGGTAAGGCCGGACCGGCTCTACATTGCGATGGAGTCCGACGACGGCGGGTGGCGCGCCTGGCACCGGGGCACCACGTTGACGGTGCTCGACACCGATACCAACGCGTATGCCACCGAGGAGGTGCCCGGGCGCGTCGAGGACATGCTTGATTATCTGGCGGACGAGTACGACCTGGTCATACCCATGGCGGACCTGCTGGTTGATGACGTTCGCGAGTCGATGCTCGCTGACGTGATC
>CAYVVX010000648.1:0-298 GCA_964455315.1 uncultured Planctomycetales bacterium
TCGACAGCCTGCCCGAAGGGACGGGTGACCTTGTACGGCCGAACCAGCAGCCGTCCCGCCGACGGCTGTTGCCGCAAGATCCGGGGCGAGGATAGCGAATGCGCGATGTGGGGACTGCTGCCGGAGGTGGTCCCCGGCACGGCAGGCCGAGAGATCCACTGGCGGCTCCCGGGCCGCCTGCGAATCGCCCAGATACTCAAGAATCCCTTGTACGCCGGGGCTTTCGTTTATGGGCGCACGCGGATGAGCACTGTGGTGCATGAAGGCCGGGCCAAGCAAAGCGGTCGCCGCAAACGCT
>CAYVVX010000648.1:308-1614 GCA_964455315.1 uncultured Planctomycetales bacterium
AAGGTCTTGATTCACGACCACCACCCCGGCTATATCAGCTGGCACGACTTCCAGGAGAACCTGCGGATTCTGGAGAGCAACCGAAACATGAAAGATGGACCAGTTCAAGGCGCAGTCAAGCGGGGTTCCGCGTTGCTCGCTGGCCTGCTCCGCTGCGGGCGCTGCGGCCGCAAGATGTTCACCCTCTACGGGGGTGTCGGCGGGACAGTGCCTCGATACGCCTGTCGTGGCGATCATCGAAACGAATCTGTTGCCGTGTGCCTGCAAGTGGGCGGGTCGCGGGTGGATGAAGCGGTCGCTCGGGCCGTGTTGGAGGCCATCGAGCCCGCTGGGATCGAGGCGGCACTGAAGGCGATGGATCAGTTCGAGCAGCAGGGCGACGAGCAGCGCCGCTCGCTCAATCTGGCTCTGGAGAAAGCACGATACGAAGCCCAACGAGCCCGACGGCAGTATGACGCGGTGGATCCTGAGAATCGGCTGGTGGCCAGCGAACTGGAGGCCCGCTGGAATGAGGCACTGGCGAATGTCGAGGAGCTCGAAGCCCGCCTGGCCGACATCGACCGTAAGCGAGTGGGGCTCAGCAGCGAGGACAGGCAACGGCTACTTGAGCTGGGTGCTGATCTGCCGAGAATGTGGAACCATTCAGCCGCGCCGGTGGAACTCAAGAAACGGATCCTGAGGACCGTTCTGGAAGAGATCATCATTGACAGCCAGGATGATCTGCCGCGACACGTGCTGCATCTGCATTGGAAGGGTGGTACTCACACGACGCTGCACGTGCAGCGCTATGCGCGCGGCCAACACCGCCGTGGGACGGATAGCCAGGTAGTCGAGTTGATCCAGGAACTCTCCAAGGTGTGTGACGACCGCGCGATTGCCGCCGTTCTCAATCGGCTGGGATATCGCACCGGATGCGGCAACTCATGGCTGGCCGCCCGCGTGGCTCAGGCGCGATACTACTACAAGCTCTCCAACTTCGAGAAGCGGACAGACTGGCTGACCATGCAACAGGCGGCGACAGAACTCAAGGTCAGTGCGACCGTCATTCAACGTCTGATCGACGAGAAGGCACTCCCCGCGCGTCAAGTCGTGAAGTATGCGCCGTGGATCATTCAGCGGGAAGACCTTGCTCTCGCGGCGGTTCAGGCGGCCGTGGAAGCCGTTCATCGCGGAATTCGGTGTCCATCAACCGTACCCGGTCAACACGAATTCGCCTTCAAATAGGCCTGTTATTGGAGAGATGTAGCATTATGTCGAAGCGCTCCGAAACGGTCGGGCGAGTATCTGTTCGAGATCATCATGCGGC
>CAYVVX010000648.1:1624-3512 GCA_964455315.1 uncultured Planctomycetales bacterium
CCTCGAACCGCCCGTTGGAGGACTGGGGCAAGCTGATCGGCGACGTGCCCTCGGCCACGGCCATCCTGGACCGATTCCTGCATCATGCCGAAACCATCGTCATCGAAGGCAAAAGCTACCGCATGAAGGATCGCATCGAGCCGTGAGGCGAGCCCGCAACCCCCATGCCGGCCAACGGCGCCCCCCGCTCGATCCCCGCCCACGTTCACGCCAGTCCGCCCACCGCATAATCACACCGGCGGATTTACAGCATGTTCACGACGGCGCCGACAGGCTGCCCACTGTCGCCGTGACGACCGAGAAAAACCTGGATTTTGCTTGAATTCCGCGCCCAGCTTTTTTATAGTGCTCGGTAGGTGGTTCCCGCAAAAGAATTCTCAAGGCGCATGAGGTGGAGGTGAGCTATGTGCGAACCCATTACGACGGCGTGCTTGGTGGTTGGCGCGATCAAGTGGATAACAACCGCAGCAGCGGTTGGAGTGGCGGTGAACAGCTGCACGAAGTGCGCTGACGATGACGAGAACTCAACCGACCGCACTGAGCATTGTCGGAAGTGCGGCCGGGCCATCGTCAGGATAGCCTTCGGCTCCCGCGGCTCCTCCTGTGAATGCTGCGGTTGATTGGCAAGTAGCACAGGCACAGGCCGATGTTTTTGGCAGCCTGACAGGCGCCCACGACATTGCTGTGGATATGGCTGCAAGCCGGGCTCGGCTGATGCGCAAGCTTGAGGGCTGGCATCAGGAGCGCCCTATGCGCGACGTGAGCGAAGAGATCGCTCAGATGCTACAGGAAACGCAGGCTTCTGAGCAGTAATTCATCGTACCGTTGCTTGGCGATTGGTGGCATCCTCCCGGAGGTCGCTGGATCAGGGGTTTTACGCCTGCCACGATTGCTGGCTTTGCGCGCAGGCCCAAGAGAATCTCTGACCCGGCGCTACTACAACACTTCTTCTCTTATGGGCGTATGTGCTCCGAGCGGAGCGGCTGTCCGTTCGATTAGTACTACAACGCTATGGCCGTGGCCAATGACAATGGCGTAGGTCCTTCAACTTGATCCCTTTCGCGTGCAATTCGCAGATTCTCTTCTTGCGGTGGCTGCGGCGCGCGGCGGCGTTGCGTTCCTGGGTTGTCCTCAATTGCGCGGAGATCGATTCGGCCTGCCGGCGCGAGCATCGGCCGCCGCCGTTCCAGATCGGGACCAGCAAGCGCGTGACCGTCCGCACCTGGCATACGGTCAGCTCCGGATTTTTTTTCCCGATGGGCCAGACAGAACTCCGCGAGGAACAGGTGGCTCACGCAGGTGAGCACCAGGTGCCGCTGAATCGAGAGGTACTTGCGCACCTCGAAGTGATCCATGCCCAGTTCGGTCTTGGAGTCCTCGAACATCCGTTCGACCCGCCAGCGCGAGAACGCCACCAGCAGCAGCGTCTCGACGGTGGTCGGCTGCGGCGCGTTGCTCAGGAAGAACTTCACCTCGCCGGGCTGCAGGACCGGCCGGGCCACCATCAGATGATACGGACCACAGGGCAGGCCCTGCTCGTCCTTGATCCAGAAGGGAAGGCGCCTGGCCTCCCAGACCATCGGCCCTTTCTCGCCGTCCTTCACCCGAAAACGCTCCCACGCGACTTTTCGCAGGACCGGCGAATGCTTCAAAATGTTCCGCACTTCCACGGCCGGCGCGTTGCGCACCTTGAGACGCCGTTTCACGCCCGAGCCGCCCGCCGCCTTGTCGCGGGGATGATCCTGGTAGTGCACCTCGGGCGGCTTCGTCCAGCCGGTCAGGTCCACCGGGATCTCGGCCACGTAGTTCTGCCCCATGGCCTCCAAACCCCGGCGAAACGGGCCGCAGCGGCCGTAGAATTCGTCAAACGTCAGCCATCCGAAACGGA
>CAYVVX010000649.1:0-3512 GCA_964455315.1 uncultured Planctomycetales bacterium
CCGCCTCGAAGGACAGCGCCCGCAAGCTGCCCGCCGGCGTGAGTGCCCGCAGCTCGTCCACGTCCATGCCCAGCCCGCGGCCGATCAGCACGATCGCCCGCCGCTGCGCTGCCGTGGATGTCCCGCAGGTCGCGTTCATGCTCAGCTCGCCTTGCTCACCGCCGCCGTCCGCTGTTCCGCAATGCCCGCCTGCCCCATCCGGAAGCCCGCTTCCCGCGGACCCAGCTTCAGCACGTACGCCTTGCGCAACAGGGCCGCGTCGATCTCTTCATCCGGCCACAAATCCACCACCGTCTGAACCAGGCTGGCGCAGGTCCGCAGGCCGCCGCCGGCTGGCAGATTGGCAAGCTGGCACAGGAAATCGACGCCGTCGCGCAACAGCCGGACCCGGCCGCGGTTGAACACCTTGCGAACATCTTCAGGGGTGACGATCCGGTCGGGATCGCCGGTCTCGGGATCCTCCAGAACCGACAGGTCACGATAGATGCCGATCCGGGAGTAGAGCTGATCCATCAGCTCGTAATGATGCGTCCCCGCCTTGCGCACCGTCAGTGTCTTGTAAAATGCCGGCGTGCCCGCCAGAAGCATCGGCACCTTGGTTGCGTCCCAGACCTCGCGGACGATATCCAGCGTGCCCACCTGGAGCTTGTGGGCTTCGTCGATCAGTTGCAGCCGCGATGAGGCGATCAGGCAATCCGTGATCCGATCCTGGATATCTTCGGCCCGCCCATCCTCCGGAAGCCCCAGCCCCCGCGCCCAGCCGCGCAGGAACGGATGCGGCGCCCCACGTTTACTGGTTGTTGTGACCAGGACGGCGCCGGGAAACTCATCGGCCAGCGCCCGCAGGGCCATGCTCTTGCCCAGCCCGGCCGGCGCACCGAAGGCCGCCATCACGCCGCGCTTCACCGCGTAGTGGGCCAGCGTGAACACCGCCTCCGCGAATCGCGTGGTGACGAATCCGCCCACGGCAGAGGCTTCCGCCTCTTTCCGCAACAGCAACACGTCGATCGCCTTAGCGAGTTCGGAGGCAAGCGTGTATTCCGAACCCGCAGCGCCCTTCCACTTCCGCGACAGGAATTCGGAAATCTGCGAAGCCTTTTTCCTGCCCACCTCTCTGGCAAGATCCCGCTGGGTAATGACGCCTTGCGTCTGAAGGTTGTTGCCTATCTCCCGCACGCGCTCCAACTCTTCCGGCGACCGCACATCCTTGAGCCGCTGTTCCACGATATGCCTCCGTGCATCGGCGGTCAGCCGTTCGTGGACGGGCTCCATGCGCTCGAATTCATCTTCGATCATGGGTCAATCCTTCCGATCGGCGAACGCCTTCAAGCGTTCGAACACGCCACCGCCGTCGGCGTTCCGTGCCTTCGGCTTATTGATGAACTCCCGCAACCGCCGGCGGGCATCCAGCCCTTCCGCGCCGATTGCGGGCCGCAACGTCTCGCGCTTCGCCTGGTCGATCGCCTCAGCGGCCGCCAGCACTTCCTGCGCCGTGGCTGTCGTGATCGGCGCCACCGCCGCCGCCGGCGAACCGTCGGGCGGTTCGTTGCCGGCGGTCTCCGCCTGGTACCGTTCCACCTGCGCTCGCATGATCGCGGTGGGGATGTCATCCAGGGCCGGCATGTAGTCGCGGCGGGCTTCCTCCACTACCTGGCGGGCTCGCTTCCGCCGCTGCGCCGCCTTGCGCACGTCAACCGCATCGCCCTTGACGTAGTTCTGAACCGCCCTGAACAGCGGCTTGCCCTTCACATCGCACACCCACACATAGGAGATATCATCCGGATCGACGCGCAGCCGGACCTGCCGGCCCTGGTGATCGAACAGGCGCCCGAAATCGTCGGTATAGCGCAGCCCGTTGTGCATCACCCCCTTGGATGTCACCTTGCGCGGCCCCGTCAGCTTCAACAGCAGCATGTTCAGCACGTCATCGGGCAGCGTCCGCCGGGCGATCCGCGTCTGTTCAAACCGCTGCCGCGGCGACAGAGGAGCGATGCCCACCGCGTCCGAAGGCCGCTCACTGAAGGCTTGCACCCACAGGCTGAACCGCTGCTCAACTTCCACCGTCGACGGCAGCTTCTCGACGTTCTCCGCGCACCACTTGTCGATGCCTTGCGGCTTGTCCGCCGGCTCACCACCGCAGTAGCTCGCGAAGCTCTTGCAGAATCGTTCGTGAATGGTGCGGGCCAGCCCCTCGACCACGCCCTTCGCCCACGGGCTGAACGGCTGGCAGATATGCAGCTCCACCCCAAGCTGATCGAATACATTCCCCGCCCAGGTCGGATCGACCCAGTGCTGTTTGCCGCCGAACGAGCCGGCCAGCATGTCCCGGCCATTATCGAGAACGGTTTCCAGCGGAGCCCCGCAGGTGGTCACCGCCCGGCGCGGCGCCTGTGCCAGGCTGTCGCTGCTCGGGTTGGTCGTGATCGACCAGCCCACCAGGAGGTCGCTGCCGCGGTCCACGATCAGCGTGATCCACAGCCGCTCCCGCCGATTGCCTTCCCGCGCCCAGAAATCCAGGCGGGCATGGTCGATTTCCCAGGTGTGATTGCCGGGCAGGTCGCTCTTGTCGCGGACGATCTTCGGCGCGTGCCTTTTACGCCACTCGCGTTCCCCGAGCCGATAGTAATCCGCCTTCGCCGCCGGCCATTCCCGATCGACACGGCGCACCAGGGCGCGATAGCCGGGACAGAACCAGCCCAGCTTGTCCGCCTGCGCCTTCGTGGCTTCCCAGCATGAGCGGATGCCCCGCTGGTGCGGCGTCAGGTAGAGCCTCAGGAAGAAACCCCACGCCTCCTGGTCGATGACCTGCCGGCCGATCGGACGGGACCGCCCGTCAAGCTGTGACGATCGCCGGCGCCGCGCCGCCTTGTAGCGCTTCAGCCGCGCGTAGAACGTCGGCACCGAAACCCACTGCCCCAGAAGCTCCGGCCCCAGGTTCTTACACGCCAGCTCCGCGGCCGCCACGCGACCCAGTGAACCCGCATCCCGCGCGATGGCCGACTCCGCCCGCTCCAGGAACCGGCACCAGTCCTGCGCCAGCTTCCGCGCCGGCGGCGAAGCATTCGACCAGGCCGCATCCGCGATACCCGCTTCCCGCTCCAGGTACTTCCGAACCTGCGGATGGGCCGCATCGTAGTAGCGTTTGCCGTCCGGCCCGCACCAGGCATGCCCCCCGGACGCCAGGCGGGCAAAGGCGCTGTCCAGCGTCTGCCGCGGGGTGACCGTGAACTCATCCTCACCCACCGCATGCGCTGGAATCACCACCGCTTCCGGCGTGCTTTCCACGGCCGTTGGAACGGCCATCGAATCCGGTTTCAACGCAACCTCAGCACTCATCATCGTCGCCGTCAAAAGCCTTGCCGCTCAACACGTCCACACCATCAATGACCAGCTTCACCCGGGCCTTGATCGGCCCCGGCCCCGGCCAGAACCAGCACCGCCGGCCGGCCTCATCCGCCGTCGCCCGATAGGCCGCTTCGATCGCCTCGCGGGCGCCGCGCATCAGCAGCCGC
>CAYVVX010000650.1:0-766 GCA_964455315.1 uncultured Planctomycetales bacterium
TGGAAACAGGCCGGCGTGGTCGCCATCGGACAGGGGGAATTCAGCCCCGCCGCCAAACTCGCGGCCGTGCCCATCCATGCCGTGACCATGGGCGACGGCTTCTGGAAGCCGCGCATGGAGGCCAACCGCAAGGTGGCCATCCCCCGCCTGCTCAAGCTGCTGGAGGAGAACGGCGTGGTGGACAACTTCCGCCGGCTCAGCTGGCGCAAGCAGTGCGACCGCCGCGGGCTGCTGTTCACCGACTCGGATCTGTACAAGTGGATGGAGGCGGCCGCCTTTGTTCTCCAGACCACCGAGGATAAGGAACTCGCCGCCAGCCTGGACCGGATCATCGACGAGGTGGTCGCCACCCAGGGCGACGACGGCTACATCAACACCTGGTTCGTCGACGACCGGGCGAACAAGCGCTGGACGCGGCTGGAGTCGGACCACGAGCTGTACTGCGCCGGGCACCTGTTCCAGGCAGGTATCGCCCACTACCGGGCGACCGGCAGCCGCAAGCTGCTCGATCCCTGCATCAAGTTTGCCGACTACATCTGCGCCACCTTCGGCGAGGGCAGGAAGGTGCAGGGATATCCCGGCCATCCCGAGCTGGAGATGGCTCTGGTCGAGCTGTACCGCACCACGGGCGACAAGAAGTACCTGGATCTGTGCCGCTACTACCTGGTCGCCAACAAGTACCTGGAGCGCAGCGAGGTGCACGGCCACGCGGTGCGGATGATGTATCTCAACTGCGGCGGCGCCGATTACTACGCGGAAACCGGTG
>CAYVVX010000650.1:776-3500 GCA_964455315.1 uncultured Planctomycetales bacterium
GGGGCCACCCGCCACCAGGAAGCGTTCGGCGATCCGTTCGAACTGCCCAACCGCACCGCCTACGCCGAAACCTGCGCCGGCATCGGCAACATGTTCTTCCAGTACCGGATGACCGCGATCACCGGCGAGGCCCGCTTCGCCGACATGTTCGAGCGCGTGCTCTACAACGGGTTCCTCTCCGGCGTCTCGCTGGGAGGCGACGAGTACTTCTACGTCAACCCGCTGGCCAACGACGGCCACCACCGCCGCCGGCCCTGGTACGGCTGCACCTGCTGCCCGCCAAACGTCGAGCGGATGATCGCATCGCTGCCGGGCTACATGTTCAGCACCGCGAAGAACGGGCTGTACGTGCACCTGTACGATGACTGCACGCTGGACTGGAAGCTGGAGGACGGCACGCCGATCAGGCTGACCATGACCACCGACTACCCCTGGAAGGAGACCGTCCGCATCCGCGTCGACTCCGAACTGCCGGAGGGTTTCGATCTCGCCGTGCGGCTGCCCGCGTGGTGCCGAGACCCGCAGATCACACTGAACGGGAGCCCCAGACCATCCGTCTCGTACGACGATAGAATGGCGTCACGCGATTACCTTCACACCATCCTGAACACAAAGTGGAAGGCGGGGACGGAACTGGAATTGACCTTTCCCATGCCCGTCGAAGCCGTTGTCGCCGACCCGAGAGTAGAGTCGACCCGCAATTCAGCCGTGCTGTTCCGCGGTCCGGTGGCGTACTGTCTGGAAGGCGAGGACAACGAGACGGTGGAGTTGGATAACGTCCGGCTGCTGATCGATGCTAGGACCCGCCGGCCGCAGATGGATCCGGTGTACAAGCCCGACCTGCTCGGCGGCGTGACCGTGCTGGAAGGCCGGGCGGCGGAAGCGGCGCCGCCACCCGCGGGCCTGTACGTGCCGCTGTCCGCGACCGCCGACGACCAGCCCCGCGGCGTGCGTGTGACCGCGATCCCGTATTACGCCTGGGCGAACCGGGGCCAGTCGCCGATGCGGCTGTGGCTGAATTACGCGCTGCATTAAGGCGAGCATCGGATGTACAGGGTGGGCCATGCCCACCACGAGTAGGCAATACGCTTCGAATTGGTGGGCACGGCCCACCCTGCGGTTCCGGGGGCAGGATCAATCGGCGGTTCTGATTCATGGGCGATTCGACAACCCCCATCCTGCGGTTCGAGAACATCTCCAAGTTCTTTCCCGGCGTGACCGCGCTGCGCGGGGTGAGCTTCGAGGTCCGGGCCGGCGACTGCCACGCCCTGCTGGGCGAGAACGGCGCGGGCAAGTCCACCCTGGGCAAGATCTGCGCGGGCATCTACCGGCCCGACGAAGGACAGCTCTACCTGGAAGGAAGGCCGGTCAGCTTCCCGACCCCGCTCGACGCGGTCTCGGCCGGCGTGGGCATGGTCCACCAGGAGCTGTGCTTCTGCCCCAACCTCACCGTGGCCGAGAACCTCTGCCTGGGATCGCTGCCGACCCGGTTCGGCTTCCTCAACCGCGCCGCCATGCGCGAACGGGCCCGGGCCATGCTGGCCGAGATCGGGACCACGCTGGATGTCGATCTGCCGGTGTCGGCGCTGTCCACCGGGCAGGAGCAGATGGTGCAGATCGCCGGCGCGGTCGGCACCGGGGCCCGGATCATCGTCATGGACGAGCCGACCAGTTCGCTGGCCTCGGGCGAGGTGGCCAGGCTCTTCGAGCTGATCGACCGGCTCAAGGCGCGCGGCGTCACGCTCATCTACGTCTCCCACCGGCTGGAGGAGATCTTCCGCCTGTGCGACCGCATCACCGTGCTCCGCGACGGGCAGCACATCGAGACCACCGACACCTCCGCCATGACCGTCGAGACCGTCGTGCAGCGGATGATCGGCCGGCCGCTGGAGCAGTATTTCCCGGGCCATCTGGAGGCCCGGCCCGCCGAGGAGAAGCTTCGCGTCGAGGGGCTCAGCAGCCCGGGCAGGTTCGAGGACATCTCGCTGAGCGTCCATGTCGGCGAGGTGGTCGGGCTCGCGGGGCTGGTCGGCGCCGGGCGGAGCGAAGTGGCCCAGGCGATTTTCGGGCTCGATCGCAAAGCGACCGGGCGGATCGTCGTGAACGGCAGCGAGGTGAACATCCGCTCTCCGCGGCAGGCGATGGCACTGGGCATCGGCTACCTGCCCGAGGATCGCAAGCGGCAGGGGCTGGTGCTGTCCATGGGCGGGCGGTCGAACCTGTCGCTGCCCATTCTCGACCGGCTGACCCGGCTGGGGTTCGTGAAGACCTCGCCCGAGCGGGCCCTGACGCGGACGTATTTCGATCGCCTGCGCGTGCGCACGCCGCACATGGATACGCCGGTCTGGTCGCTGTCCGGCGGCAACCAGCAGAAGATCGCCATGGCCAAGTGGCTGGCCAGCCAGTGCCGCATCCTGCTCATCGACGAGCCCACCCGCGGCGTGGACGTCGGCGCCAAGGCGGAGATCCACGCCCTGATCGACGAACTCGCCAAAGAAGGCGCCGCCATTCTGCTGATCTCCTCCGAGCTGCCCGAAGTACTCAACCTGTCCACGCGCATCCTGGTGCTGCGCGAAGGTCGCCTGGTCGGCGAGCTGTCCCGCGAGAACGCCAACCAGGAGGGGCTCATGCGGCTGATGGCCGGGGTCGAGTCGTCGTCCGTCGCCGCCAGGCTATAATCGGGGCGGCGGCAATCGTCCTTTCCACCGCCGCCGGCCGGGAGGC
>CAYVVX010000651.1:0-3498 GCA_964455315.1 uncultured Planctomycetales bacterium
CCCGCCGTGGAGAAGCTTTGCGGGACGCGAAGATTCTGATGGATAGTAGTACAGAGGAGAGCGCGCGCATGCGAGGTCGTCATGAAATCCTGCGGCTGATGGGGCGCGTGGTGGCGGGGATCATCCTGTCTATCGCGCCGAATGCCGCCCGCGGGGCGGATGCTCCCGACAAGCGTCCCAACATCCTCTTCTGCATCGCCGACGACTGGTCCTGGCCGCATGCCGGCGCGTACGGCGATCCCGTGGTCAAGACGCCGACCTTCGACCGCGTGGTCCGCGAAGGCGTTCTGTTCACGCAGGCGTTCTGTGCCGCGCCGTCCTGCACGCCGTCGCGGGCCGCGATCCTCACCGGGCGCTATCCGCACCAGCTTGACGAGGGCGGCAACTTATGGAGCACGCTGTCGACGAAGTACCCCACCTACACCCGCCTTCTGGAGGAGGCGGGCTACCACGTTGGCTCTACCCGCAAGGGCTGGGGCCCGGGGAACTTCAAGGCCGGCGGCTACGAGCAGAACCCGGCCGGCAAACCCTACAAGGGTTTTGACGAGTTTATGGCCGCCCGGGCCGAGGGGCAGCCTTTCTGCTTCTGGTTCGGCAGCCAGGATCCGCATCGGACCTATGAGCCCGGCAGCGGCATCGCCAGCGGCATGGACCCGTCGAAGGTGATCGTCCCGCCGATCTTCCCGGACACGCCGGAGGTGCGCAGCGACATCTGCGACTACTACTTCGAGGTGCAGCGGTTCGACCGCGAGGTCGGCGAGATGATAAAGCTGCTCGAGGAGCGCGGCCTGCTGGACAGCACGCTGGTGGTCATCACCAGCGACAACGGCATGCCCTTCCCGCGCTGCAAGACCAACCTCTATGACAGCGGCACGCGCATGCCGCTGGCGATGCGGTTTCCCGGCCGGCAGGCGGCCGGGCACGTCGAGCACAGCCTGTGCAACCACGTCGATCTCGCGTCGCTGTTCCTGCAGTTCGCCGACATCGAGGTGCCCGCGTCGATGAAGAACGGCGGCAGTTACCTGGCGATGCTGAAGGCGCATGCCATCGATAAGCTTGGCAGCATCGCGCCGGCTCCGTATGTCTTCGTCGAGCGCGAGCGCCACGCCAACGTTCGCAAGGGCGACCTGAGCTATCCCGTCCGCGCGGTCCGCGGCGGCTGGCTCAGCCCGAATTTCATGTACATCCGCAACTTCCGCCCCGATCTCTGGCCGGCCGGCGATCCGGAGATGTACCAGTCGGTCGGCGACTACGGCGACATCGACAACTCGCCGACCAAGTCGGTCATCATCGACGGGCGCGACAAGTATCCGCGGCTGTTCGAGCTGTCCTGCGGCAAGCGCCCGGCCGAAGAGCTGTACGATCTGGACAAGGATCCGTGGCAGATGAACAACCTGGCGGATGATCCGAAGCATGCGACGGTGAAGAAAAACCTGCGGGTGGCGCTGGACCGCTGGATGGAACAGACCGGCGACCGGCGGGCCTCCGGCGACACCGACTACTACGACAAGCTGCCCTACTACGGCGAGATGAAGCGCAACCAGTTCAAGCAGCAGCGGTAGCTGCCCGCGGGATCGGGTGAAAAGACGAAATCAACCACGAAGACACGAAGGCACGAAGAAGAGGGGATTGGAGTGGCGACCACGCCTCCTGTCGCCCAGGACGTTCGCGGGAGATAACCGCGCCGCCGACGGGGCCCGCCCGGGTGTCAGACGAGTGAACATCCCTGCTCCCTCATTTTCCGTGCCCTCCGTATCTCCGCGGTTCATCCGCATTTGACCGCCCCGGTCCTGCGGTTATCCTTTCCCTGCGCCGATGGTTCCATCGGAGCGCGGCTTACGGATAACGCGAGGAAACGGCACAAACGCCACCCGGAGGACTCATCATGCCCGTCGAACAGCGCCCCCAGTTCTGGTCCTACTGCATCGGCGACCTGGCTTTCCCGGACTTTCAGGAGTACCTGAAGGTCTGCGACACGATCATGATCCCGATGGCCAGCCTGGAGCAGCACGGGCCGCACCTGCCGCTGTACACCGACACCATCACCGCCCTGGAGGTGGCCAAGCGGACCGCGGAGAAGGCCCGCATCCTGTATACCCCGCCGGTGTGGACCGGCTACTCGCCGCAGCACATGCGCACCCCCGGCGCCGGCACCGGGACCATCACCATCCGGCCGTCGACGCTGCTCAACCTGCTCTATGACGTGGCCCGAAGCTGCATCCACCACGGGTTCAGCAAGCTCATCTTCGTCAACGGGCACGGCTCCAACGTCAAGGTGATCGACCCGCTTCTGCGCAAGCTGCGCTACGAGACCGGGGCCCTGGTGGCGTTCTACAAGCCCTATGCCGAGCGCTACATGGGCATGATCAAGGATGTGCTCGAGAACCCGCCCGAGGAGACTCCCGGCTGGCATTCCAGCGAGCTGGAGACCGCCCAGGTCATGGCCCACAACCCCAAGATGGTGCGCATGGACCGGGCCGTGAAGACCATCGCCCACAAGCCCGCCTGGCTGCCGGAGGGGTTCAAGAAGACCGACGGCGCTCCGGACGTCGAGTTCGAGGGGTTCCAGTACTTCCAGTTCCCCATGGACCACACCGAGTTCACCGAGTCCGGCGTGATCGGCAACCCCTTCCGGGCCACGGCCGAGAAGGGCAACGAATGCTTCAACCGGTTCACCGATCACCTGGTCAAGGTGATCGCGGCGCTGGAGACGGTCAAGGTGGAGATCCGCAACCGCGAGTGGACGGGGACGGTGGACTGGGATTGATTGTTAAGCCCCCTCGCGTGCGAGGGGAGATCGCGCGAGGCGTCGTCCCGACGCGGAACAGGCTGGTCTGCAAAACAACGCATCCTGTTTGGGCTTGCTTATGAAGCCCAAACAGGATGCGGTCGTTCAGGGGATTGCTTTCATACGCACTCGGGGACCCGCTCGCATTCGCCCCTCGCACGCGAGGGGGTTGAACAGCGGATCACAAGCCGGTGGTACGCGTTCAAACCGTTGCCACGAATCACCTCACCCCCATCTGACCAGTCCCACGTGGTACCGCGCCGCCATCTCGGGATGGTTGGGCACGATCCGCAGGGCGTAGCCGTAGCGCCCGCTGTATTCGCAGGGGATGGCCCCGGAGTAGCGGTAGGTCTGCGGTGAGCCGTTCTGGCCTTGGCAGACCAGGGGGGAGGCGTTGCCGGTGGTGATCATGCCGCGGGCGTCAAGCGGGCCGTAGTAGAGCTCGACGGCGACCTCGTTGGGCGTGATCTCGCCGAGGCGGATCTGGGCGGTGACGGGCAGCTCGTTGCCGACCACGGTCTCCTGGGGAATGGTCGCCTCGATGTTCTCGATGCGGACCTCCTCCCACTTCTGGACCATTTTCTGCCGCCAGGCGGCGACCTCGCGGGTGACCCTGAAGGTGTCGCCGGTGAACCGGTTCCAGCGCCGCGCGGCCGGGAGGTAGAAGCGGTCGGCGTACTCGCGGACCATGCGGTTGGTGTTGAACACCG
>CAYVVX010000652.1:0-3495 GCA_964455315.1 uncultured Planctomycetales bacterium
GGAGAGCGTCGCGTTCGCAATGCGAAGGTCGAGGGTTCGAATCCCTTCGCCTCCAGTCACTTCTTGCAAGGCAGTGCGTCCACCTGCGATTTCGGTGTCGAAATCGAGGGTGGGGGTATCGACCTGCGGCACCCTACGATCTCCTGCAACGGTCAACTGTGCCGGATTCTGTGCCGCGCTCAGTGGCGTCTGGCGGGCTCGGTTGAAGAGTTCGTCGGGGACGGCGTTCAGATAGTGCTTGCCGCTGACGGTGATGGAATGCCCCATCCACTTGGAGACGGCGTGCTGGGGAAAGCCCATGCCGGACCACTGTTCTTCGCACGATGACCGCAGCGTCTGCCACAACCACTTCCACGACTCGACCCCGGCCTTGGCGATGATCTCCCGGGCTCGACGTGCCAAATAGCCACCACAGATAGTGACCAGGAAGGATTCTCCTTCGGGCAGCTCGTGATAGCGCGCTTCCAGGAGGGGCATTAGTTCGGGAAAGATCGGAACGATGCGATACGCTTTGCCAGCAAACCGTTCCGTCTTTGGCGAGCGGACCTTCAGCACGGCCCGTTCCCAATCGATGTCGGAGATGGACAGTAAATGCGATTCCGATATCACTCGCAGACCGGCGTAGCGTGCCAGCCCGAAGATAAGCTTCCATTCCGGGTTCGGGCAGTGGTCGATCACCCGGGCGATTTCGCCAGCGGTGACGTGGCGAGGGCATTCCCTGGCAGTCGTGCCGCCCCGAAGGTGTGAGAAAGGGTTCTCGGTCAGAAGCTTCCGTCGCAGTGCCTCGCCGAAGATCGTCTTGACGTTGCCGGTATGCGTCTTGACCGAGGCCACGGACAACTGTTGGTCCAGCGCGTCGCGCCACTCTGACGCCTTGCCCGGGGTGATCTCGCGAAGCGGACGCGACTCACCGAAGTGCTTGACGAGGTAACTGACAGTCTGACGAAGCTTCATGAGGCTCCGGGCCTTCAACCGCCGTTCCTTCGCTTCGAGGTATTGATCGCACCAGCCCTTCAGCGTCATGGCCTCGCGCGGATTCACCAGCTCCGCGGCCGCCAGACGTTCGTGCAGGATACCGTCAATCTCCGCCAGCCAGGCTGCCGTCGTACGACTCAGTTCACCCGTTGATTTGGCAAGATGAAGCTGCTCGACGTGCATCTTGACCGAGGCAGCGTATCCATCACTGACCTTACCGAGCCGCACCGTTCGGCGTCGGTTGGCGTCCACGAAAAGAATCCGCTTACGACCGTTGCCATCATTTCCAATCGTCGCCATCACCGTACCCCTTGCAGAAGCCGCCCCGCCTGTTGCCGGCCGTGTCGGCAAAGGGGGCTGCCCGTCAATACTCTATGCTCCATCATCGTTCTGGTCTGGAGAGCAGTCGGCAAAGGTTTCAGTCCTTGCCTCTTGAAGAAGCCATTCCTCAAGGACTCTGAGCGGAAAGACCCGCCTGCTGCCGAATCGGACATGAGGGATCCGACCATCTTTCACGTGCTGCCAGAGCGTGCGCTCACTGATGCCCAACGCTTCGGCGGCTTCCCGACAGCTCAACGCCAAACGGGGAGCCTGGCCTGCAGGCTGGTTCAACGGCTCGTCGCGATAACGGTACCGTCGATTCAACGCTGACGATGTCTTCCGATTCATTTTACCCACTCCCATCCCACGCGCAATCTTCCTCCTGGAGGGAATTGGCATCTGGTTCCGGCGTTCCGACTTCAGCCTCATCCAACCACCCCGGCACGAACGCCGGCGGCGTGATCCGCTCCGGCCACGGTGGCGACGCCAGCTGGATCAGGGCCAGGCCGGCGACCAGCAGGACCAGCAGCCAGGCCAACGCGACCCCCACACCCAGCCACCGCTCCGCGGTCGGAACATGACAGCATGCACACTTCGACACCACGCCCGGAGTCAGCGCCTCGATCGCATCGGGCTCCTGCTCGACCGCCGCCCGAGCCCACACCGCTCGCCGGCTCAACCGCCGGCCTACGGCATCCAGCAGCCGGCGATGCCGGAGCGGGCGGCCGACTTTCAATTCCGCCGACTCAGGCCCGCGATAGACCTTCATGCCCTCGCGATGAAGACCCGGATCGAGCACGAGGCCGACCGCGTGCGGGCTGGACCAGGTCCGCTGATTGGCCCGATCAGTGCCGCTGTAGAACAGGCCGATGCCCCCCGGGTGGGTGTGCCACCAGCCGACCGCCTCGAGCAGGCGACACTCGCGTTCCAGCGCCCGGCGGGTCGCTTCCTGGGCCTGCCAATCGGCATGCACGTGGCCCGGGCCGGCCGAGCGCTGGTCGCTGTGCACCGCGTCGTGGATCACCAGATAAATCCCCTGGTTGTCGGTGCACAGCCGTCCGGCCAGCAGGCCCAGGGTCTCGTTGGGCTCCGCCTGCCGCGCCCAGTGGGCCATCTGTTCGACCGCCGTCCGATGAATGAAGCAGCGGAACCCCTTCGTGTCCAAGAACTCCAGATACGGCTCCCGCGGTCCCGGCGGTTCTCGAAACAGCGGCGCCGGGGCCACGTGGGCCACCGCCCGAAAGCCCCGAGCGGGCACGGTTGACTGGGATGCGATCATGATTCTGTTCTCCTTCAAGAATTGGGCCACGGCACCGTGGTCCGTGGCGTACATTTCCGTTCTGATGCCTGTCAGGTCATACCCGGCGGAACCCGCCGCGGCTGGCCATCTGGTTCTCGCCGTAGAGCAGGTCCAGCGGCAGCACCGGGTAGGTGATGGTGTTGAGCGGGCGACGCAGGTTCTTGCGCCACCAAGCCACCGCCTCGGGCTGATAGCCGCCGTATTCATCCGCCAGCGGTTCGTCCCAGTTCAGGAGCTTGGCCAGATGCACGAGGTAATGGCCCAGGGTCACCTGGCCGTCGGTCCGCCAGATGTTGCCGTTGCAGACCGGCAACCCTTCCGCGAAGTGCGGGCTCCAGGGCGTGCGGCTCTCGCCCTTGCGGACCACCCAGGCGGTCGGCTCGGCGTGGGGATAGTCCGCCGCGGACAGGTCGATGTGCAGGATGGTGTAGGCCGAGAACTGGTTCCGCCCGATCAGCGTGGAAATGCCGAAGTGGGCTCGGTAGTGCTCGGCGAGGCGGGCCTCCTCCACGCGAAGGATGGGGTTGTCGCTGCGCAAGGCATCCCGCCCGCTGCGATGGGCGGTGAAGCGATAGCGCTGGCCCTGGTTCATCCGCTGGGCGATCTGATAATCAAACCCCAGTCGGGAACTGCGATCGGTGGTCGAGATACGAGGCATGGTCTGGCTCCTTCTCAAAAAATGACCGTGAATTCATGAGGAGGCTCCCCTGGGGGAGCCCCCTCCAGAGCTCACGCACCCTGCGACTCCTGGACCACGGCCAGCACATCATTGGGCTGCACACCCACGGCGGTCAGGGCCGACCCGGTCGGCACCTGGCACTGGGTGCGGGTCAGGACCAGCTGGTAGGGCTGGTCCGCGGGTTCGGGCTGCAGGAACCCCTCGGAGATGAGGCCCTGCA
>CAYVVX010000653.1:0-3484 GCA_964455315.1 uncultured Planctomycetales bacterium
GTACGGTCTGTTCATGTGGGCCATGCAGAACCGGAGCAGTGCCGCGTGGGTGGACTCGGGCATCTGGTTGACCGCCGCACCCAGTTGTCCGAGCGGCGTCTCCATGGTCGCGGTGCCCTCGAAGGCGGACAGGTCCGCGCGGCTGAGCAGTTCCAGGCGGCGTTCCAGCTCGGCGTAGTCGGAGATGGTGCCCAGCCCGGCGATGAGCGGATCCTGCGGATCGGTGATCCTGATGCGGACGGTCGTGTTGGCGTCCAGCAGGGCCCTGGCCTGGGCGGGATTCAGGCTGGAGATGAGCACGCGCAGCATCGCGGATTGCAGGGCGGGATCATCCACGGTGCCGAGGCGATCCTGGACCTTGCGAAGTTCACCCGGGGGCAGGGCGGCCAGGAGCATGACCGCCTGCTGCGATCCGTCGGAGAAGAGGATGTTGAGCACGCGGTCGCGGACCTGGGCGTGCGGGCTGCGCGCGCAGGCCCCGAGCAGATCGAAGAGCGGCTGGGCGGCGCTGGAGCGGGGCAGCCCCTGGACCGCCTGGGCGACGATCGCGTCGCGCTCCGAGCCGCCCAGGACGGGGTTGAAAATCGCCGGCGCGGGTCCGCCGCCGGAGGGGGTGCCGCCGGACAACTGCTCCTCCACCTCATCCAGCAGCAGCATCTGCCTGGAGGGATCGGGAAGGCGGGCGATGCGGTCGAGCAGACCGGGCGTCAGCATTTCCGGGCTGCCCAGCAGCGCGAAGATCGCCGCCCGGCGAACCGCCTGGTGATCGTGGCCGACCGCGTTGAGCAGGGCATCGTCGATGCGGGCGCTGGTGGCCGGATCCAGCCCCGGTCCCGCGGCGCCCGGGACGGACGGCGTGCGCATGCCGGCCAGCTTGCGCACGGCGGCACCGGCCAGGGTGCCGTCCCGTCCGGCGAGACGGGCGGTCAGGTCATCGACCAGGGCCTTGAGCCGGGCCGGTTCGAGGTCGTCGGTCGGGAGGGCGAGCTGATCGAGAAACGCGCGCTCCAGCCGCAGGGATCCGTAGTCGCCCAGGCTGCAATCGAGCACCACGAACCCCTCCGGCACCTCGACGACGAATGCGGCGTAGCCGCTGGCTTCGCGGGTGAATTTCTTGTCGGTCTGGGCAGCGCCCCCCGCGGCACGTGGCGGCGGGCGAAGCGGACCACCGGTGGGGGGGGCGGACTCCCCGGGCTTGCGCCGAACGATCGGGGCTGCCGTATTGAAGCAGGTCACTTCCAGCGCGCCGGTCTCCTTGTTCCTGTCGATCTGCATCCGTTCGAGCAGGGGCTCGCTGTCGCCCTGCAGCGCGGGGATGTCGGCGCCTGATCCCGGCCGCACTGCGACTCCGCCAAAGCCCGAAATCGACGCGGCCCCCATGAGCATCAGGCCGCGAACCGAGCACGAGCGCCCGTCCTCGCCGGTGACCTTGAGATCGCTGCGATTGAAGATCAGCCGATCTTGGCCGGCGTCATAGCGGAAGGGCACGATCAGCCAGGTGCGGCCGCGATTGGGCACCATCTCATGGCCCTCATCCCTGAGTTCGGCAGTGACCAGCGAACGGGCCAGCCCCGGGGTGAGGTCGAACTGGACCGGGCCGCCGCCGAACAGATGCCACTCTTCGGCGAGCTTGCGGGCCTCGGGATGATCCTTGGCGATGGCCAGCAGGGCGGTGAGGCGCTGCCGGGCGGGGCCGGTCAGGCCGCCGTCGTAGAGCCAGCGGACGAGCTCCAGCCGGGCGGGGATGTCATCCCTGGCGATCTTCGCCTCGCGAATCCGGGCCCGTTCCAGGAAGCAGAAGTCATTCCAGGTTCGCGGGCTCAGCCGCCTGCCGTCGGTCAGCATCTCCGGCTTGAGCGTGCAGAGCTTTTCGACCACGGCGGCGGCGGCGGGGGCGTCGCCGGTGATCAGCCAGGTCTTTCCAAGCCTGACCAGCTCCTCGACGTTGTTGGTCGCGTCGAGTTCGCGCTGCCTGGCGGGGTCGAGCGACTTCGCGGCGGGCTCAGGGGTATCGCCCGCGGGCGGTGCGGAGATGGCCGCGGCGGGTATCAGGGCGGCGAGACAGCCGAGGGTAGAGCCACACAAGCGTCTGTTCATTCTCACGGCGATTCTCCCGCGTTGCGGACACCCCTGGTTCTGCGGCGGCAGGACCGGCGGCCGCCGCACCGGCATTCTACCCGCACACCAGATGCCGCTCACCCCTCAGGATTGGAAACCGGCGAAACATCGTGGCCGTTCCCGCCGCGGCGGTGGGCCAGCAGCCAGTCGTACACCGCCGGATTGCGATAGGTTCGGGTCCAGGCGTCGTGGCCGGTGAAGGAATAGATGGTCAGTTTCACATCGCCGCCGGCGTCGAGCATGCGCTGGACCATGGTGACCGACTCCCGGACGGGGACGACCGGATCGAGGTCGCCGTGAAAGGCCCACACGGGCAGCCGGGTCAGCCGTTCGGCGCGGTCGGGGTTGCCGCCGCCGCAGATCGGCACGGCCGCGGCGAAGCGATCCGGTGCGGTGGTGATCAGGCTCCAGGTGCCGTAGCCGCCCATGCTCAGACCGGTGACGTAGACGCGGTCGGGATCGACCTTCGAGCCGGCGATGACCTCGTCGACCAGCCTGACCAGCTCGTGAGGCGACCACCAGCGGTCCTCGGGGCACTGCGGGCAGACGACCACGCAGGGAAAGCCGGGCAACCGCCCGGCGGCGAGTTCGCGGGGCAGGCCCTGGCGGCGGAGCGCGTTGAGGTCGCCGCCGCGCTCGCCGGCGCCGTGGAGGAAGAGGATCATCGGGAATGGCTCGGTGGCCTGTGCGTAGTTCGGGGGCAGGTACATAAGCCCGCGGAACGACGTGGTGGTCGACTGGAGCACCTGAAAACTGTCGCGCTGCGGGGAACAGCCACTTGCCGCGACCATCACCAGCGGTGCCAGCATGCCCACGTATCTGTGTCGTCGTCCGCCGATCATCATCATCTCCTTTGAGAGAACTGGTGCGCTCCGGCGTCGCCCCTTGGACGCGAACCGTCCCGGCGGGATAATGCCGGCATGGGCAGGAAGCCTGACAAGACCGGCACGGCACGCCGATTCGACCTCACCAACCCGCCTCCGCCGGATTCCGTGCGGGGTCAGCACTACTATTACGTCACCCAGCGCCCCTGGCCAAGTCTGGTGTTCGTGCTGCCCATGCTGCTGATCTTCGAAGTGGGCACGTTTTTCCGGCGCGGCGAGCCGGGCGGCGGCAACTCGGAGCTGGTGGCGACCCATCTGATCGACGCGCTGGTCCACCTGCTCGGCGCGGGCGGATTCTACTTTCCGGGGCTGCTGGCGGTGGCCATCCTGCTGGCGTGGCACCTCGCGGCGAAGCATCCCTGGCGGTTCGATCCGTCGGTGCTGCTGGGAATGCTGGGGGAGAGCCTGCTGTGGACCATTCCGCTGTTCGTCTTCGAGAACGCCCTGCAGAACGAGGCACTGACGTCCGGCGGCGGGCTGCT
>CAYVVX010000654.1:0-3466 GCA_964455315.1 uncultured Planctomycetales bacterium
GCCCGGTGTCGGTATGGACCAGCTTCACCGACAACCGCGAAACGGCCCTGGTGGACGCGGGCGATCTCGGTCCCGGTGATGAGGTGGTCGTCGAGGTTGAAAAGATTAAAGCCGAAGAGAACATGTTCCAGAAGGCCCTCATGCTGCAACGACCCGAAAACCGCAAGCTGTGACCGTCTTTGGCATCCCCCGCCCCGATGACCGGGAAACCGCATGGTTGAACTTCGTGACGCACGCAAGGTGTACGACATGGGCACGGTGCAGGTGCATGCCCTGCGCGGCATCGACCTGACCATCGCCGAGGGCGAGTTCACCGCCATCATGGGGGCCAGCGGCTCAGGCAAATCCACCCTGCTCAATGTGCTCGGCTGTCTGGACAAGCCCACCGCGGGCGCCTACCTCCTGGATGGATTCCGGGTCGACGCCATGAATGAGGAGGATCTGGCCAGGACCCGCCGCACCAAGCTGGGTTTCGTGTTCCAGAGCTTCAACCTGCTCCGCCGAAGCAACGCCCTCGAGAACGTCGAGCTGCCCATGGTCTACCTGGGCATCAGCCGCGGAGAGCGGCTCAAGCGGGCCCGCGCGGCGCTTGAAACCGTCGGGCTGGCCGACCGCATGGACCACACCCCCCAGCAGCTTTCCGGCGGGCAGCAGCAGCGCGTCGCCTTCGCCCGGGCCCTGGTGACCCGACCGCGGGTCCTGCTCGCCGACGAGCCCACCGGCAACCTGGACAGCAAGACCAGCGCGGAGATGCTCGATCTGCTCGGGCGCATCCACGCGGCCGGAGCCATCACCGTCATCCTGGTCACCCACGACATCGACGTGGCCGCCTGCGCCCACCGCCTGGTCGTGCTCCACGACGGACGGGTGGCCCATGACCAGGTCACGCCGCTCAAGGGCGGCCCGCCGATACCCAACATCCGATCCATCGCGGCGAAGGCGGAACAGGCCCTGGCGGAGTCGGCGTCATGAGTTTCACCGTATGGCTTGAAAGCTTCCGCATTGCCTGGCGGGAGATGTTCCGCCACCGCATGCGCAGTACCCTGACCATGCTGGGCGTCATCTTCGGCGTCGCCGCCATCATCATCGTGGTGTCCATCAGCCAGGCCGCGAAGCTGACCATCCTGGGGCAGATCTCCAACCTGGGCACCAACATGCTCATCATCACGCCCGGCTCGACCTCGGTCGGCGGCGTCCAGGGCGGCAGCGGATCGGGTTCCTCGCTGACCATGAAGGACGTCGAAGCCATCGGGCGCGAATGCTCCGCCATACGCTACTCCGCCGGGGTCAACCGCACCGTCGCCCAGGTGGTCAGCGAGCTGGCCAACTGGTCCGTACCCGTCACCGGCGCGACCGCCCAGTACCTCGATGTCCGATCCTGGCCGGTCGAGCTGGGGCGCCCCATCGAGCCGCGCGACGTGGACGGTGCCGCCAAGGTGGCCGTCATCGGCAAGACCACCGCCAACCAGCTCTTCGGGAGCGGCGACCCCATCGGGCAGCGCGTGCGCATCAAGGGCACGCCCATGACCATCATCGGGCTGCTGGCGTCGAAGGGGCAGAGCCCCCTCGGCGACGACCAGGACGACACCATGGTGGTGCCCATTACCACCGCCTTCCGCTATCTCAGCGGCGGCGATCGCCCCAACGCCATGGTCGCCTCCGCAGTCAGCGAGGACGACATTCCCCTGGCCATGACCCAGGTCACCGAGCTCCTCCGCCAGCGCCATCACGTTCGCGCGGGCGAGCTGGACGATTTCACGGTCAAGAACCTCGAGGAACACAAGAAGACCGCCGAGGAAACCTCCAACGTCATGACCATCCTGCTCATGTCCATTGCCGGGGTGAGCCTCATGGTCGGCGGCGTGGGCATCATGAACATCATGCTGGTCACGGTCATGGAGCGGACCCGCGAGATCGGTATCCGCATGGCGTTGGGGGCATCGCGGCAGATGATCATGCAGCAGTTCATGATCGAGGCGGCCACGCTGGCCGGCGTCGGCGGACTCGCCGGGGTGTTGATGGGCATCCTGGGGGCGAACGCGATCTCCCGGCTGACCGGCTGGTGGGCCAGCTTCACCCCCCCGCTGCTGATCCTGCCGGTGGTCTTCGCCCTGGTGGTAGGCATGCTCTTCGGCTGGCTGCCGGCCCGGCGCGCCTCCAGCCTCAGCCCCGTCGAATCCCTCCGCCACGAATGAGGAAACGCGACTTGGCCCGCATAGGAGTGCGGCGATTCATTGCCGCACGAGACGGTCCCGGTACAACTTGGTTCGAAGAATGCTCGCTGGTAGTATGTTGAAGTACCTCACTTTAATTCCTGAAGGAATCAATTCCCGCAGTCCTGGATGCCCCCCCCCGCACCCCCCCCCCCCCCCCCAAACCCCCGCAAAAAAACGATCCACTTCCCGCCGTGTCTCATCATCCAGCGCAAACCCCACCGGCCCGCGCACGATCGTGTTGTGGAATACTCCCTGCTTCACCAGCAGATACTTCTCCACCGCCAGGAACGCGTCCAGGCTGTTCTGCACCGCCACCAGCGACGAAATCGGCAGCGACAACCGATAGATGCGTTCCTCGTCTCCCGCCTTGAGCGCCCGCCACAGCGCGACCAGCCCCTGGATCAGATCCGCCCCCGGCATCGTGCCCACGATCCCCCGCCGGAAGCTGTCCACCAGCGCGATCCCGCCGGTCCCCTCAAACACCCGCGCCTTGCCGCCGGTCGCCTCGCGCATCGCCGACAGCCGCGGACCGATCGGCGTCGCCTCCGGCTTGAACAGCACCCGCTCGCCATACTCGCCCAGCAGCTTCGCCTGCAAGTCGATCGACATGGGCCGGCCCACGTAGCCGCTGGCGTCCTGCACGATCACCGGGATGCGAATCGCGTTCAGGATGCGCCCGTAGTAGCGCATCAACTCCCCTTCCCCGATGCCGATCGACACCGGCGGGATGGCCATCACCGCGTCCGCCCCCACCTTCTCGGCATGCCGGGCGTACCGCTCGGCCGTGTGGCCGCTCTCGGCACCGACGCTGATAACCACCACCCCGCGCCTGCCGCCGAATCGCACCGCCGCCTCGGCCAGTTGCTCGCGCTCCTCCGACGACAGCCGCAGGATCTCGGACACCATCGCCATCACGATGCCGTCGGCCCCCTGGTCGTACAGCCACTCGATCTCCCGCTGGAGCGTCTCGAAGTCGATCCGCTCGTCCTCGTGGTACGGCGTCTGAAAGACGGGCAGCACACCCTGAAGCTCACGCTGGCTCATGCATCCATCCTCGCAATAATCGGACCTCACCGGACATCGCGGGCCGCATTCTAGCGTTTTCAGGGGTGGACGCCCCCTCCCGCCCCGCCCGAGGAAGCGGGAAAAACGTCAAACTCTTTGTCTCTCTTTCGAGCGCTGGTATGATGGGTTAGTGGAAGCTTTATTCGGGGAGGTCTGCCACGTGAGAGAAGTGAGCCGGCGGCGGT
>CAYVVX010000655.1:0-3460 GCA_964455315.1 uncultured Planctomycetales bacterium
CACCGGCAACGCCTGACCGTGCTCATGGCCGGCGCCGCCCTGGTGGCGCTCCCGGCCCCGTCCCAGGCCCAGGGCCCGAGCACCGGCTACCGGAACCACGCCGCGCTCACCAGCGCCATCGACTCGCTCCGCCGCGCCTACCCGCGCCTGGTGGAGGTCTCCACCATTGCCACCTCGCCCGGTGGCCGCGCGGTCCACGCCATCCGGCTCGGCAGTGGCGCCAACGTCGATGCCCGGCCCGCGCTGCTGATCCTCGCCAATGCCTACGGCCCCCACGTGGTCGGCTCCGAGATTGCCATCGGCACCCTCCAGCGGCTGGCCCGCGGCTACGGCTCCGACCAGGCGGTGACCGCCCTCCTGGACAAGAGCACGATCTACGTGATCCCCCGGATCAATCCCGATGCCGCCGAGGCGTTCTTCCGCCGCCCCTCGGGCGAACGGACGCTCTCCGACGGCACCCGCGACATGGACAACGACGGCGCCATGAACGAGGACGGCCCCGACGACGTCAACGGCGACGGGATGATCACCATGATGCGGATCCTGGACCCCGCCGGTGACTGGCGCCCCGACCCGACCGACCCGTTCCTGATGCGGCGCGCCGACGCCGTGAAGGGCGAGACCGGCGGCTGGCGCGTGATGGCCGAAGACCGCGACAACGACCAGGACCTCCAGTTCGGTGAGGACCCCGCCGGCGGCGTGGACCTGAACAAGAACTTCGCCCACGACTTCACCTTCTTCGGCGACGGCGGCGACCACCCGATGAGCGCCCCGGAGGTTCGCGGGGTGGCCGAGTTCGTCTCGGCCCACGGCAACATCGCCGCCGCCTACGTGCTGGGTCCCCAGGACAACCTGATGGACCCCTGGCGCAACCGGCCCCAGGCCGGCGGCCCCCCCCAGGGCACCTCGGCGGGCGGACCGTTCACCAGCATCCTGCGCCAGGACGAGTCCTACTATGTGGAACTCGCCGATCGCTTCAAGAAGGCCACCGGCCTGACCCGGAACCCGCCCCCCGCAGCCCAGGGCGGCGATGCGGCGAGCTGGATGTACTACCATATGGGTCGCCTCTCCTTTGCCTCTCGTGGCTGGTGGGTTCCCGACGCTCCCAGGGATTCAGCCGCCGGTGGGCAGGGGGGCAGGGGGGCAGCGGGGCCGGGAACTGCAGGGGGCGGCGGGGCAGGAGGAAGCGATCCATTGGCGCAAGATCGAAATGCACTGAAGTGGCTGCAGGCGAATGACCCGTCGGCGGTCGTCCCCTGGACGGCGATCCAGCATCCCGACTTTCCGGGGCAGACGGTCGAGGTCGGCGGGATCCGCCCGTACGCCACGATGAACCCGCCGCGCGCCCTGCTCGACAGCGTGGTGACCAAGCAGGCCCGGTTCATCACCGAGCTGGCCGGCCTCCTCCCCTCGATCGCGCTGCGCGAGGTGAAGGTGACGGCGCTGGGGCAGGGGACGTACCGGATCACCGCCCAGATCGCCAATACCGGCTACCTGCCGACCCTTTCCGCCATCGGCGGGCGGGCCCGCTGGCCGAGGCAGATCCGCGTGGACCTCAAGACCGGGACCGGCCAGACGATCGTCGGCGGACGCGGCATGCAGCAGGTCGGCGCCATCGCCGGCAGCGGCCGCTCGACCGAGCTCAGCTGGGTCGTGACCGGCAGAGCCGGATCGACGGTGACCCTCACCGCCGAATCCCCGGTCGCCGGCAGCGCGTCCACCACCATCACCCTGCGTTGAGGACCCGGAACATGACCCTGACTTCGACACTCCGAGGCCTCGCCGTCGCGGCACTGTTTGCCGTGCCCGCACCCGCGCAGGCCCAGATGAACCCGCTCAGCAACCTGGCCGCCGTCGGCGCCCCGCGCGACCCAAAGGTCAAGATCACCTTCGACCGCTACTACGATCACGCCGCCGTCGGCGAGATCGGCCGGATGCTCCAGGCCGCCCACCCCGACCGCTGCAAGCTCTCCTCGATCGGCAAGAGCACCGAGGGGCGCGAGATGTGGATGATCACCGTCTCCAACTTCCGGGTCGGCGACGCCGACAAGAAGCCGGCGATGTACATCGACGGCAACATCCACTCCAACGAGATCCAGGGCACCGAGACGGCGCTCTACACCGCCTGGTACCTCTGCGAGATGGCGCCGCAGGTGGCGTGGATCGACACCCTGCTCAACCAGCGGACCTTCTACATCGTCCCGACGATCAATCCGGACGCCCGGGACAACTTCCTCAAGCAGCCGAACACCGGCTCGTCGCCGCGCTCGGGCAACGCCCCCCGCGACAACGACGGCGACGGCCTGATCGACGAGGATAGCTTCGACGACCTGAACGGCGACGGCCACGTCACCCAGATGCGCCGCCGCAGCCGCCTGGGCAACATGGTGACGAGTCCGGTCGACCCGCGCCTCATGGTGCCCGCGCTCAAGGGGCAGCAGGGCGAGTGGGAGATCCTGGGCCAGGAAGGGTTCGACAACGACGGCGACGGCCGGGTCAACGAGGACGGCATCGCCGGCTCCTACGACCCGAACCGCAACTGGCCGTGGCGCTGGATGCCGCAGTACGTGCAGGGCGGCTCCGACATGTACCCGACGTCGCTGGTCGAGACCCAGAATGTGATCAACTTCGTCAAGAGCCGGCCGAACATCGCCGGCGCCCAGAGCTACCACAACAGCGGCGGCATGCTGCTCCGCGGTCCCGGGATGCAGCAGGACGAGTACCGCCCCCAGGACGTGCAGGTCTTCGACGCGCTTGGCGCGGTCGGTGAGCGGATCCTCCCCGGCTACCGCTACATGGTGGTCTGGAAGGACCTCTACACCGTCTGGGGCGGCGAGCTGGACTGGTTCTACGGTGCCCGCGGCATCCTGACCTTCAGCAACGAGCTGTGGACGCCGTTCAAGTACTTCGAGACGGCGGAGCGCGACGACAACCCCAACGACCGGATCGAGTACGAGTTCGACCGGCTGCTCCTCTTCGGCGAGGCGTTCGTGCCGTGGACCAAGGTGCAGCACCCGCAGTTCGGCGAGGTCGAGGTGGGCGGGATGAAGAAGCAGTACGGCCGCGCCGTGCCGGGCTTCCTGCTGCCGGCCGAGAGCCACCGGAACATGGCGTTCACGGTGTTCCAGGCCAGCGAGATGCCGCTGGTGCAGATCGATTCGATTGCGGTGAAGAGCCTGGGCAACGGCCTCTCCGAGGTGACGGCGATCATCGGCAACCCGAAGCTGGCGCCGACCCACACCCAGCAGGACGTGGAGAACAACATCTCCCGGCCCAACTGGATCTCGCTCGAGGGCGGGGAAGTCACCGCCGGGTTCGTCATGAGCGGGGGTGGGGGAGGGTTCTTCGGGGGTGGCGATCCGGTCGGCGTCGAGCAGAAGGTGCGGCCGGCCCGGATCAACGTGGCGAACATCCCGGGGCAGGGGAGCGTCACGGTGCGGTGGATCGTCCGGGGCAACGG
>CAYVVX010000656.1:0-3457 GCA_964455315.1 uncultured Planctomycetales bacterium
ACTCCGCCAGGATCGTCCATGACATATTCCCGTCAAGTTGCTCCCCGACGGCCCAAAGGGCGTTTGAAGGGTTAGGTTAATGGCATTCGGGCGTGACCTTGCTCTCCAATTCAGGCTGAACCAGTACAGTGTGGAGGCCGGTAATGGCTGCGAACGCCGAAAAAGTTCGACTCGCTGAGGATCGTCGCGGCTCTTCTACTTGGAAGAAGTGGGGTCCGTATCTGAGCGAGCGCCAGTGGGGAACGGTTCGCGAGGACTATAGCCCGCACGGCGCGGCCTGGGAGTACTTCCCGCACGATCACGCCCGCAGCCGGGCGTATCGTTGGGGCGAGGACGGCATCGCGGGAGTCAGCGACGACCAGCAGCGGCTCTGCCTCAGCCTGGTGCTGTGGAACGGCCGCGACCCGATTCTGAAGGAGCGGCTTTTCGGCCTCACGAACGAAGAGGGCAACCACGGCGAGGATGTCAAGGAGCTGTACTATTACCTTGATGCGACGCCAACCCACTCGTATCTGAGGATGCTTTACAAGTATCCACAGCGAGAGTTCCCGTACGCACAGCTCATCGAGGAGAACCGACGCCGCGGGAAAGATCAGCCCGAATACGAACTGCTCAACACAGGCGTTTACGACGACGACCGCTATTTCGACGTATTTGTCGAGTACGCCAAGGCCGGCCCGGACGACATTCTGATGCTCGTGACGGTTCATAACCGCGGGCCGGAGGACGCCCCCATTCACGTGCTCCCCCAGCTCTGGTTCCGGAACACGTGGTCGTGGGATGGGAAGACGCCCAGGCCGCAGCTCGCGCTTCACGACCAGGATGGCGCGGGCGCAGCGCCCATGCTTGTGGCCCGGCACCCAACGCTGGGCGATTACCGGCTGTACGCCGACGGCGAGCCCTTGTGGCTGTTCTGCGAAAACGAAACCAACACCCGCCGGCTCTCCGACCTCGGTGGCGCGGCGGGATACTTCAAGGATGCCTTCAACGAGTACGTCGTTTTCGGAAATTCCAATGCCGTAAACCCCTCGCATACCGGCACGAAGGCCGGCGCGCGCTATTGTGTAACCGTGCCGGCCGGCGGCGCCGCAGGGTTTCGAGTGCGTCTGACGAGCACTGCCTCGAACCATCCGTTTTCCAGCTTCGACGCCACATTTGCGAAACGGCGGCAGGAAGCCGACGCTTTCTATGCCGATTTGCAGGCTGGCATCGAGGATGCCGATTCGCGGCTCGTGCAGCGGCAGGCGCTGGCGGGCATGATTTGGAACAAGCAGTTCTACCACTTCGACGTGCCAGAATGGCTGAAGGGTGACGCGGCTCAGCCGCCGCCGCCCGCCGAGCGGCGGTACGGCCGCAACCGCGACTGGCTGCACCTGAACAACGCCGACATCATCAGCATGCCCGACAAGTGGGAGTACCCGTGGTACGCCGCGTGGGACTTGGCATTTCACTGTATCCCGCTGGCGATGTTTGACCCCGAGTTCGCAAAGGATCAGCTCGTTCTATTGACGCGCGAGTGGTACATGCACCCCAATGGTCAGCTCCCGGCGTACGAATGGGCCTTTGGCGACGTGAACCCTCCGGTCCACGCATGGGCGACCTGGCGCGTGTTCCAGATCGATCGCAAGCAGCGCCGCGCGGCAGGAGAGCCGGCATACGCCGGCGACCTGCCGTTCCTGGAGCGCGTCTTCCACAAGTTGATGCTGAACTTCACCTGGTGGGTAAACCGCAAGGATGCCCAGGGCCGCAACATCTTTCAAGGCGGATTTCTCGGGTTGGACAACATCGGCGTCTTCGACCGCAGCGCGCCGCTGCCGACCGGCGGCTTCATCAACCAGGCCGACGGCACCAGTTGGATGGCGATGTACTGCCTGAACCTGATGCGCATCGCGCTCGAACTGGCTCAGCACAACCAGGTCTACGAGGACATCGCCACGAAGTTCTTCGAGCACTTCCTGCACATCGCCGAGGCGATGAACAGTATCGGCACGCCGGATATATGCTCGGAAGGCGGGGTGGGACTGTGGTGCGAACGAGACGAGTTCTACTATGACGTGCTCAACCTGCCCGACGGCCGCGCCGTGCCGATGAAAGTACGCTCGATGGTCGGGCTGATCCCGCTCTTTGCCGTCGAGACGATCGAACCCCGGCTGCTCGACCGACTGCCCGACTTCAAGAAGCGGCTGGAATGGTTCCTCAACCATCGCCCCGACCTGGCCGCCCTGGTTTCACACTGGCACGAACCAGGCCGCGGCAAGTGCCGTTTGCTCTCACTCTTGCGCGGACATCGGATGAAGCGATTGCTCGCACGCATGCTGGACCCGGCGGAGTTTCTTTCCGACTACGGCGTCAGAGCGCTGTCGCGCTCACATTGCGACCACCCTTACGTCTTTGACTGCTGCGGCCACCGAATGCAGGTGCGTTACGAACCGGCCGAGTCCGAATCGAGTCTCTTCGGCGGTAACTCGAACTGGCGTGGCCCGATTTGGTTTCCCGTCAACTATCTCATCATCGAGTCGCTCCAGAAGTTCCACCACTACTACGGCGATGATTTCAAGATCGAATGTCCGACCGGGTCAGGGCGGTTCATGACCATATTGGACGTCGCCAATGAGCTGAGCCGACGACTGGCACGCATCTTTCTTCGTGACGAGAACAGCACGCGCCCCGCGTTTGGGAACAACGAGAAACTGCAAACCGACCCATACTTCCGTGACTGCCTCTTCTTTCACGAGCATTTCCATGGCGACAATGGCCGCGGCGTCGGCGCGTCGCACCAGACTGGTTGGACGAGCCTGGTCGCAAAGCTCCTGCAACCACGCCCGCCGGAATCATGATGGCCTGGCGTCGACTACCAGAGTAGTCCCCATGGTTGCATAACCGGTAGCGGTTGTAGGGCGGAATGCCCTTGCCAGTCAGCCGGGCAAGAAAACGGGCCACCACCAAATGCCATTAACTTAAGGTACCAAACGCCCTTTTGGCTGACGTGGGGCAGCTTGACGGGAATGTGTCACGGGCGATGCTGGGCGAGCACAGGGGATTAGGCCCACTCCAACCGGTCTCCAGAAGCCGCATCCTGGCCCAGCCGACCTTAACATTCGGGCCATCACTAATTCGTTTTCGTCCCGCGAGAGGAAACACGGCCGTCCTGCCCTCCGGCTTCCTGATGATCCATGCCCGGCCCCATGTCCGCCGTCTCCCCACCGGCCCACCGCCTCCTATCAGCACTCAGAACGCAGTTCGCCACGGCGAATTGTGCCTCCGGCGGACACCCGGCACTTCCCCGCCCCTCCCACCTTTCTTACTTCTCACTTCTTACCTCCCCCTTCCCCCCGCTCATCACGCATCACTCATCACTCATCACTTCCCCGGAACACCCCCCGTGTTCCCCTCGCAAGGAGGAAAACCGCCCATGCGCCGCGATTGCCCACGCCCCGGGCGTCAAAAGGGAGAGGTA
>CAYVVX010000657.1:0-3448 GCA_964455315.1 uncultured Planctomycetales bacterium
CAGCCATTCGACCGCCCGGAGGATGCACCCTGGTTGTCCAGGCGCTATCATTGGTGGGCCCGTGACGATTGGCAGGAGCTTTATTCACACGATGCGGAGGGAAACCCGCGGCAGGGCTGTTGGACCGATGTTCGCCGCGCCGCTGCCGCCGGCCGCGCACTCAAGGTGGGCGTTCGCAATCTCTGGGGCGATCTGGCCGCCGACGCCGGCTCCGCGCCCGAGCACGAGGTGTTCATCGAGTGCGGCACCCAGTTCGCCCATTTGGACGGCGGCTTCCTGGGGGCCCTGACGATTCCAACCTTCCTGGTTCAGCCGTGCAAACCACTGCGCTTTACCGGCGAGGCGTTCGAGCCGGGATGGCTGCTCGTTCGTACCGACGGCCGTGTGCAGAGACAAACCCTCAATCCATCCACGCTCGCATGGCGGCACACATGGTCCCGTCATGCGACGCGCTGGTTTGCCAGATGACTGAGCCTGTATGTCCCAGGATACGAAATGCCGGACCCATCCCCTCATCGACATTGCGGTGGCGAGGCTGATGAATGCCTGAGCTGCTCAGCCCACAATTCGGTCTGCTGGTTCTGGCCGCGTTTCTGGCCAGCGTGGTATCCACGTCGGTGGGGTTCGGATTCGGAGTCACGCTGGTCTCGGTGCTGCAATTCTTCATCCCGCCGGTCCAGATTGTCGGCCTGGGCATCATCATTGGCCTGATCAATTCGCTTCTGCGCGTCCTGGAAACCAGGAAGATCCGAACCGACGGAATGTCACTGCGGGTCACCTTGTCGGGCCTGCTGGGCGTGCCTTTGGGGGTGGCCCTGCTGCGTTTCGCGGACCCGCTGTTTCTGAAGCGTTATTTCAGCATCGCCATCCTCACGGCCACGGTACTGCTGATCATGAACTGGCGATCCGGCTACAAGGCCCGTCGGGAAGGTCGAATCGCCCGCGCGGTGCAGTTCTCAGCCGGCACCGTGGGGGGATTCATGTGCGGCTCGTCGAATCTGGGGGGATATGCCGTGGTTCTGTGCAGCCTGGTCCAACACTGGGACAAGATGGCCTCGCATGCCGTGTTCTCACGCTATTTCCTGGCCACCACTCTGGCGGCGGCCGTCGGACTCCTGCTGGGTGGGCTGTACGACGTGACGACCGTGTTGACCGGGCTGGGGCTGGTGCCGGTGGTATGGGGCGGCTTCGCGATCGGGGCGCGGCTGCGCGACCGTATCTCCGAGGTGCGATTCCGGCAGTATCTGATGCTGTTCCTGGGGATACTCGCCGTGGCAGGCTTCTTGAACACCCTGGGGTGGGGTGAATAGATCCTCCAGTTGCGGGAAAAGGCGCACCGCCTCCGCTCCGGAGAAGCGCCGGACCGTAGCCAGGCGGTGGAAGTCGCCGGCGGCGACCGAAACCCCTGGAACGCGTTACGCAATCGACAGGTTTCGCCCCGGCAGGGGCGAAGGAGGTCAACCTCCCGGCACATGCATCCGAACACTGCCCGGCCAGCGGGCACTGCCGGCCCCGGCGCTTCGTTGCCGCGCAGACATCCGGTATAGTGCTGCCCACGCATCGGCCCAGAACCACGGATGGCCATGAGTTCGATCACATGAAGAAGCCGAAGGCCGGCATCGCCGGCGTCCACGACCAGGGACACCTCTTCCGCGGAGTCGCCCTGAAGCGCCACCGCCGCCTGATCCTCCCGCGCCTTCTCAACGAAGAGGCGGCCAAGCCGAGCAACCGCGGCACCGACCTCGACGCCGCCCACGCCATCTTCGTCCGATGGGCGGACCTTGAATCCAACGGCCACCTGCTCGGCGACGAAACCTCTCTGGACGAGCCCTTTCGCCAGGAGATCTTCGGTACAGCCCTGCGCTACCTTACCGCCCCGACCAGCCCGAACGCCTACTACTACGACAAGAAGCTCTACGTGCCGGGCGTGGGCACGCCCGACGGCGTGCTCGGCGAGTTTCCGCCCGTGGAGCCGAGGAACGCCCGCGCGGTCATCGAACTGAAGAACGCGACCACCGACCTCGACCACGACAAGTTCAACGGCCGCACCCCCGTCCAACAGTGCTGGGACTACCTCAACAATCTCCCCGACTGCCCCTGGGGCATCGTCTCCAACTTCGTCTCCTTCCGCCTTTACCATCGTGACAAGACCCAGCAGGCCTTCGAGCATTTCGAGCTCCAGAAGTTGCGCGACATCGAGGAGTTCGCCCGCTTCTATGCCCTCTTTGAGCGCAACGGACTCCTCGCCTCCCGGGTCATCAGGGTGCCGCGCGCCCTCGCCTTGATCGAGCGGACTCAGAACCGCCAGCGCGAGGTGGGCGACAAGCTTTACGACTACTACTCCGACCAGCGCCATCGCCTCATCGAACACCTGATGGTCGAACACGCCCGGACCAGGGATCAGGCCCTTCGCGCCGCTCAGAAGCTGCTGGACCGCATCATTTTCGTCGCCTTCTGCGAGGATCGCGGCCTCCTGCCTTACAAGTTGATCGAGTCCACCTGGAAGAACGTCGCCCCGCTGGCCCGGGTCACCAACCCGCGCTGGAAGAACTTCCTCGACATGTTCCACGCCATCGACCAGGGGCATCCCACCCTCGAACTCCCCACCGGCTACAATGGCGGGCTCTTCGCCCCTGACGAGAACGTCGACGAACTCGACCTCAAGGATTCCTGGACGACCGTTTTCCAGCAGATCGGCGAGTACGACTTCGCCGAGGACGTCAACGTCGACGTGCTCGGCCACCTCTTTGAAAAAAGCGTCAGCGAGATCGAGAAGATCAGGACCGGCGGCGCGTTCTTCACCCCCGGGCCCGATCCCGGCGCCCCGGCCATGCCCAAGAGCGCCGAACGCAAGCGCTTCGGCATCTACTACACCCCGCCGGAGTTCACCCGCTTCATCGTCCAGAACACCGTCGGAACTGTCATAGAGGAACGCTTCGCCGCCATCGCCCTACGGCACGGCGTGGATCCCGAACAGTCCATGCGCACCAGGCCGGCCAGGCAGTTCGCAGCCTGCTGGCGGGAGTGCCTGGACGCCCTTCGGCAGATCAGGATTGTCGATCCCGCCTGCGGCAGCGGCGCGTTTCTCATCGCCGCGTACGAGCTTCTCGAAGATGAGTACCAGACGCTCATCGAGCACCTCGCCCGCCACACCGGAGAGCCCGCCGCCGCCTGGGCCGATGCCGTCCCCGAGATGATCCTCGCCGAGAACCTCCACGGCGTGGATCTTTCTCCAGAAGCCGTCGAGATCACCCAGCTTGCCCTGTGGATTCGCTCCGCCCGCAAGGGGCGCCGCCTGGATGACCTCTCCCGCAACGTCATCTGCGGCAACAGCCTGGTCACCGATCCCGAGGTGCATCCGCGGGCCATGCAATGGCGCGAGGCGTTCCCCGCCGTGTTCGAGCGGACCGACGGCGGCTTCGATTGCGTCATCGGCAATCCCCCCTGG
>CAYVVX010000658.1:0-3446 GCA_964455315.1 uncultured Planctomycetales bacterium
GCATGGCTGTTGCCGTGTTTCTGGAGTATTCGGACCATTGGAGGCCTCCGTCGCGGTATAACGATGTTATAACATCGGAAGGCGGCGGGTCAAAGTCCATGGTCCGCCCCCCAAGGTTCGAGAATCCAACAGCAGAATGAATCGCTCCCACCCCGGGCCGCCTCAGACGGTGCTGTGGTTGCAAAATGCAACCAGGATTGCTATGCTTCACAGAGCCTGGAGGATGGCCCTGGCTCACCCCAGAGCGCCACCGGCTCATCGCTTTCAACCCACTCAAGGTTTCCATCCTCAGTAGTGACGAGACTGCCACCTGGAACCAGTTTTCGCCATTCCTGGAAAAAACGCGATAAAAGGTCCTTTCGTTCGGCATCGTCCGGCCCATTTTCCTCGACACTGTAACCGAACTCGGCAAGCGGGCTTTGAGACTTGTTAACAGCCTCCTGACGCTGCCGCTTCGCTCCTCCTATGTGACGCAGGATTCGTCGAAGGCGCAACGAATCCGTTTCGTCCAGTACGCTGAGCAAGGCTGGAGCCACTTCATCGATGAACACCTGGTTCAGCCGTTGCACGAGTGTTTCCGGGACGGCCTTGAAATCGTCGGGGTTCAGCCAACTCCAGCACCGTTTCTCCGGTACGTGCGGATCGTAGTGCCACAGGTAGGTCTGGCCGTCCAGAGTTACTTCCTGACTCTCAAGCATGTTCAGAATCCCCGGCAATCCGCGTGCAACGGAGAAACCGCGCGAATGGAGGAAACTTGACGGTCCTTCTACCTTCCCGCCGGCTGGCGAGCCTCGTAGCGGGCAATCTCCTCCTTGAACTGGTTGATGGTGCGTCGCAGGGACTCAAGCGTCAACTCTCGGAGTTCCTCATCCCCTCCGGACTCTGCGGCCAGCGCCTCGCACCGGGCTTCCAGTCGGGCCAGCTTCGTTCTCGTGTTCAAGAGTTCCTGCTTGGATTTGAGAGTCATTTGATCACCTCGATCATGCCTTTCGGTACGCCGTGTCGATCAGTTCCGAAGGTGACGCTGACGTACTCCTCGAAATCCCCTGGCCCGACAAGCTTCAAGTCCAAGAAGGGCAATCCCGCACGAAGCTGTCGAATGGCCTGACGGTCTCGACGACGACCCGGTAGAAAGAGCAACACGCAATCCACATCGTTCGGCTCTATTATATCCGTTACAAAGCTGCCATTCAAAACGATCCGCTCGGCACCTGCCTTCCGGGCCAAATCGACCATCCACCGAATGGAATCCATTTCCACCCCGCGCAATTCCGACTCACCACCAAAGCGAAGCGCAATCTCCGCGAGAGTGGCGGGATGAATTCCCGGCGGAAGCTGTCCGTCGTCATCGAACGGCGGGATCAATAACGAGCCCTCCAACCGGAAGAGCAGAGGGAGCGCCGCGATTGACAGCGCCACCGATCACCGTACGCCGCTCACAACAACCCATGCTTCTCCAGCCGATACCGGAACGTATCCCGCGTGAGGTTGAGCAGCTTGGCCGCCTTGGTCTGGTTGTTGTTGGCCCGCGCCAGGGCCTGCTTGAGGAGCTGGTTCTCCAGCGTGTGGAAGTCGATCCCGTTGGGGGGGAGCTTGAAGCCGAGCAGATCCTCGCCCGTGCGGGCCTGCTCCGCCCGGCCCAGCACGATGTCCTCGGCAGTGATGGTCTTCCCCTTGGTCAGCAGCACCGCCCGCTCCATCACGTTGCGCATCTCGCGGACGTTGCCCGGCCAGTGGTAGCCCTGAAGCCGCGCGTAGGCCTGCTCGTCGATGTCGTTGAGCGGTTTCCTGAACTCCCGGGCGAACCGGTCCGCGAAATGGCGGGCCAGCAGGCGCACGTCATCGCCCCTTTCGCGCAGCGGCGGCAGGAAGATCGGCACCACGTTGAGCCGGAACATCAGGTCCGCGCGAAAGGTCCCCTCCTCGATGGCCTTCTCCAGGTCGCGGTTGGTGGCCGCGATCACGCGCACGTCCACCGCGATTTCCTGCACCCCGCCGACCCGGCGGAATCGCCGGCTCTCCAGGAAGTGCAGCAGCTTGGCCTGCAGGACCGGCGGCATGTCCCCGACTTCGTCGAGGAACACGGTGCCGCCCTCGGCTAGTTCCAGCAGCCCCTTTTTCTGGGCCCGGGCGTCGGTGAAGGCTCCCCGCTCGTGGCCGAACAGCTCGCTTTCCAGCAGCGTCTCGCTGATCGCGGTGCAGGTGACGTTCATGAACGGTCGCGGGGCCCGCTCGGAGTTGTAGTGGATCACGCCGGCGATGAGATCCTTGCCGGTGCCGGTTTCGCCGCGGAGGAACACCGTCGAGGTGTTGCTGGTGGCCACCCGGTCGACCATCTCGAACAGCTCGGTCATGCACGGGCTCTGCCCGATGACCTTGTCGAAGCCGTACTCGTGCTCGAGGTGCCGGCGCAGCTCGCGAACTTCGCGGCGCAGCTTGGTCGTCTCCAGGGCCTTGTCCACGGTCAGCAGGAGCTGGTCGATCTGAAACGGCTTGGCCAGGTAGTCGTACGCCCCCAGCTTGATCGCCTCCACGGCGTCCTCGATGTTGCTGTAGGCGGTCATCATGATCACCACCGCGTCATGATCCGACTCGCGAATGTGCCGCAGCACGTCCAGACCGGTCATGTCCGGAAGCCGGTAGTCCAGCATGATCAGGTCGTACACGTCGGTGCCGAACGCCTCCAGCCCGGCGTTGCCCGTCTCGGCCTCGGTCACCTCGTACTCGCGCTCCTGGAACTTCTGGCGGAGCGACCAGCGGATCAGGCTCTCGTCTTCGATGATCAGGACACGTATCGCCATGCAAGCCTCAACTCAGAGTTTATCTCGATTCAGCGGGGTCCGCGGCACCTGCGCCGACCAGCGAGGGTCAGGCCGATTCACCGCTCCGTTCTTCCCAGGGTCGGGAAACGCGGCAACTCCACCACCACTTCGGTTCCCTTGTCGATCGCGCTGTGGATTTCGATGGTGCCATCGTGCGCCTCGACGATCCGCCTGCAGATGGGCAGGCCAAGTCCGGTCCCCTTGGCCTTGGTGGTGAAGAACGGCTCGAACGCACGGACCACCAGGGCTTCATCCATGCCCGCCCCCTCGTCGCGGATAACCAGCCGCACCTTCCGGTTCACGCTGCCCAGTTCAATGTCGATGGCATAGCCGCCATGCGACGCCTGGGCCGCATTGACCAGCAGATTCATTACCAGTTGCTCGATCTGCCGGTCGTCGGCCGGCACCGGCGGCACCCCGTCCTGAGATACGTACCGCAGCCGGAGGTCACGGAACGCCGGTGCGTCGCGCATGACGGTGAGCACCCGGGTGATGATGGCCCGCAGGTCGCAGGGGCGGAACTCCGGCGGCTTCGGGCGGGCGTAGACCAGCAGATCCTTGACGGCCGCGTCCAGCCGGTCGATCTGCCCCAGGATCTCGTGGATGATCAGCCGGTGAGGATCC
>CAYVVX010000659.1:0-3422 GCA_964455315.1 uncultured Planctomycetales bacterium
CGCCGCCGGACAGGGTGGGCGCGGACTGCCCGAGTTCGAGATAACCGAGCCCGACATCGACCAGCGTCTGCAGCATCCTGCGGATGGAGCTGACGTTCCGGAACAGGTCCAGCGCTTCGCTGATGCGCATGGACAGCACGTCGGCGATGGACTTCCCCTTGAAGCGAACTTCCAGCGTCTCGGCCTTGTAGCGGGTGCCGTTGCAGTTCTCGCAGGTGATCCACACGTCGGGGAGGAAGTGCATCTCGATGCAGCGCTGCCCGTTGCCCTCGCAGGCCTCGCAGCGCCCGCCGGCCCGGTTGAAGCTGAAGCGGTTGACGTTGTATCCGCGGACCTTGGCCTCGGGCAGCTTGGCGAACAGATCGCGAATGGCGTCGAACACGCCGGTGTAAGTCGCGGGGTTGCTGGAGGGTGAGTTGCCGATCGGCGACTGGTCCACGTTGATGACCTTGTCGATGTGTTCGACGCCGCGCAGATCGTCATGGCCGCCGGGCTCGGTGTTGGCCCGGTGGATGCGCTTGGCCAGTGCGGCGTAGAGCACGTCGTTGATCAGCGAGCTCTTGCCGCTGCCGGAGACGCCGGTGACGGCGATGAAGCATCCCAGGGGCACCGAGAAGTCCAAGTTGCAGAGGTTGTTGTGCCGCGCGCCTGTCAGCTCCAGGCGCAGCCCGCTGCAGCTGCGGCGGGACCCTGGGATGGGGATGACCTCGCGGCCGGACAGGTACCTGCCGGTCAGTGATGTCCTGTCCCTGCCCACTGCAGCGGGCGTACCGACGGCGACGATCTGCCCGCCGTCGCGCCCGGCACCGGGGCCGAAATCGAGCAGGTGATCGGCGTTGGCGATGACCTCCTGATCGTGTTCGACCATCAGCAGGGTGTTGCCCAGGTCGCGGAGGTGATTAAGGGCGCCGATGAGCCGACGGTTGTCGCGCGGATGGAGCCCGATGGTCGGCTCGTCGAGGACGTAGAGCACGCCGGTGAGCCCGCTGCCGATCTGCGACGCCAGGCGGATGCGCTGGGACTCGCCGCCGGAAAGCGTCGGCGCCCCGCGCTGAAGCGTGAGGTATTCGAGCCCCACGTCGACCAGAAACTTCAACCGGTTGCGGACCTCGACCAGCAGTTCGCCGGCCACTTTCCGCTCGCGGGTGTCGAGCTTGAGCCCGTTGAAGAACGCCAGCGTCTCGGCCAGCGGCATGCGCCCGACGTCGACGATGGTGCGATCGTTGAGCCGCACGGCGCCGGAGTCGGGGCGGAGCCGGCTGCCGCCGCAGCGCCCGCAGGGGATCTCGGTGGTCAGGTGGCTGAGCCGGGCGCGGTATTGCCAGCTCGATCGCGTGGCGTGATCGATGGCCGGGTAGAAGCCGCGCCACTGGAAGCGGACGCCGTCGCGCCGCTTGAACCAGTGCCCGCCGGTGCCGTAGAGGAAGGCGTGCCGGGCCGGCTCAGGCAGGTCGCTCCAGGGCGTGTCCAGCGTGATGCCCAGGTGATCGGCGATGAGCCCGATGGCCGCGCACAGGTCGGGCCGCTCGTCGAGATCCTCCCAGCCGACGATGGCTCCCTCGCGGAGGGAGGCCCGCGGCTGCCGCACGATCAGGGCGCTGCTGGCGCCCTGCTGCGTGCCCAGTCCCTCACAGGTTTCGCACCAGCCCAGCCGGGTGTTGAACGAGAAGTGGTGCGGGGTCAGTTCCTCGTAGCTGGTGCCGCACTGCATGCAGGAGCGCTTCTGCGAGAAGCGAATCTCCTTCGCGGTTTCCGCCGCAGTCGTGGCACTCGACCTCCGTGCCCGACCTCTGGAGGCCGACCTGCGAGTCGGCCGTTCCCGCGAGGACGACGGCTCTTTCGCGGAAGACGCTGTCGCGGTGGACGCCGTTGGCGTTCGCTCGCCGTTCTGCTCGACCGGCACCAGGCTCATGTACCCATTCCCGATCGACAACGCCATTTCGACACTGTCGGCGATGCGCGACCGCTGCGACGCGCGAATCACGATGCGGTCGACGACCAGCTCCACCGTGTGCCGCGATTTCCGGTCCAGCTCCGGCGGCGCGGACAGTTCATGGACCGCACCGTCCACCCGCACGCGGGCGAAGCCGTTGCTCTTCTCGCGGACAAACAGTTCGGCGTAGTCCTCGTTTCCGGCCCGCTCGATCGGGGCCAGCAGTATCGCCCGCGTCCCCTCCGGCAGGGTCAGCACGCGGTCAACGATCTCGTCGGCTGTCTGCGTGCCGATGGGCAGGTCGCATTTCGGGCAGTACGGCTGCCCGATGCGGGCCCACAGCACGCGCATGTAGTCGTACACCTCGGTGACCGTCCCCACCGTCGATCGCGGCGAGCGCGAGGTGGTCTTCTGTTCGATGGAGATGGCCGGCGACAATCCGGTGACGTGCTCGACCCTGGGCTTGGCGACCTGGCCGAGGAACTGGCGGGCGTACGCGGAGAGCGACTCGACGTATCGGCGCTGGCCTTCGGCATAGACGGTGTCGAGGGCGAAACTGCTCTTACCGCTGCCGGAGACGCCGGTGCAGACGGTGGTTTTGCCGCGCGGGAAGCTGGCGGTGACATTCTTGAGGTTGTGCTGGGCGGCGCCGACCACGGTGACCTCGGTGAGTTCGTCATTGCATCGTCCCGCTGGGGAGCTCTCGAGGGCTGAAGCCGGCGGCCCGGGTTCCGAAGTCGATGCCACCGCTGTCATCGCGCGCCCCGCGCGGGCTGAAGCCCGCGGCTCTTTAGAATTCATGCGATGCGACGCGAGCAGCGCCGCCAGCGCCTGCCCCGTGTACGATGCCGCGCAGTCCGCCACTTCCTCCGGCGTGCCGGCGACGACGATCTCTCCGCCGGCCTCGCCGCCTTCGGGGCCCAGGTCGATGATCCAGTCGGCGGTCTTGATGATGTCCAGGTTGTGCTCGATGACCACCACGGTGTTGCCGGCGTCGACGAAACCGTGCAGCACCTCCAGGAGCCTCCGTGTGTCCTCGAAGTGCAACCCGGTGGTCGGCTCGTCGAGCAGGTAGAGCGTCCTGCCCGTGGATCGGCGGACCAGCTCCTTGGCCAGCTTGATCCGCTGGGCTTCGCCGCCGGAGAGGGTGGTGGAACTTTGGCCCAGCTTGAGGTAGTCGAGCCCCACGTCGTGCAGCGTGCGCAGCATGGACTCGATCCTGGGCACGTTGGCGAAGTGGTCGAGGGCCTGCTGAACGTCCATCTCCAGCACGTCGGCGATGGACTTGCCCTTGAACAGGATCTGCAGCGTCTCGCGGCTGAAGCGGTGCCCGTTGCACACCGGGCAGGTGACCCACACGTCGGCCAGGAACTCCATGTCCATGCGGTTGGCGCCGTTACCCTCGCAGGCTTCGCAGCGCCCGCCGCCTGAGGAGCCGGCCGGGACGTTGAAGCTGAAGCGGCCGGGCTTGTAGCCGCGGACCTTGGCG
>CAYVVX010000660.1:0-3421 GCA_964455315.1 uncultured Planctomycetales bacterium
CGCTGGGAGCGTTCAGCGCCTTGTCGTGCCTGGGTCGCGGCGACCGGCAGGTCGGGACGCCCGGCGGCACCAGAGCCGACACGCCTCCCGACCCATTCTAGCGCGTTGAGCCCGGGGGTAGCAAGGACCGCGGGGCCGCCGCGCAGCGGGCATCCCGCCACGGAGCCCGACCGGAGCAGCGCATGCCACTCGGGAAGAGGTCCGTGAGAAGCCTGAACACGCCCGACGCTGTGTTCCGCCTCCTGCGGCGCCAGACAGCGGGAAGCGCGCTCTCTCGCTATCCGCGCGGATCACCAGTGGAAAGAAGCTCGATTCGCCGGTGGGGTGGGGCAAGCCGGCCAACTGCCCGGCTGAGCCAGGGGCTGACGTTCGTGGGCCTCGGGTCGCTGTTTGCCTCTCCGGCATGCCTGCCGGAGTGCCAATGCCGCCCGCAAAGTCCGGATCCGACGGCGGAACCTGCCCGCAATGAATTCAGCACGGCTGCAACTGAGCCCCAGGCACTGTCCATCATGATGGTTGGCGGAAGGGACAGCGGCCCTGCGAACTCGCCCACCCTCCGTCAGGCAACCGCTCCCCAGGCTTCCATCAGCAGATCGTGCTGCGGGCCGCTGTCCGGCGCGGCGAGGCGGGCCAGGGTCAGGCATGCCGCCCGCCGGACAGCCGGCGATGGACTTGCCGCATGCTCGCGGAGCAGCGCGATGATCGGCTCGTCGGCCACCTTGGCCAGGCAGGAAAGGGCCCGGACCTGTTCGAATTCCGCACCTTCGCGCAGGAACTCGATCAGCACCGGCGCCGCGTCGCGCTGGCCCAGCTTCGCCAGGGCACCCGCGGCGATCAGGGCGACGTCCGGGTCGTTCAGATCCTCCCGCATCTTCGCCAGCGTGGGCTCGTCGCCGATCAGGCAGAGCGTATCCACCGCCCGGATGGTCAGACCCCAGATGCCCTCGGCGGGCACCTCCCGAAGAAGCTGACGGGCGTCCTCGCGACCTGTCCGGGCCAACGCCGCCGCCGCCAGCACCTGCAGCTCCGGCTCGGCACGCAGGCCGAGCGCCCCGTCGAGCACTTCCATCATCGCCGCATCACGCTGGCCCCAGATCGCGAGCGTATGGCACGCGGCAACGCGGGTGAAGTAATCGGAATCGCCCACCGAGCCCGTCAGCAGGTCGGCGAGACCGGCCAGCGGAAAATCGGCGAGATCCACGAACACGCCGCTTCGCCGGTGCGACGGCAGCTTCGCCAGCAGGTCGGCCAGCCGCTCCCTGAAACCAGGCATCATCGCGTCTCCAGAATCCCAAACCCATCTCCGACCGTCTCAATCATACCGCGGCCAGATGGCGATGTGGCCGCCGTACTCGCTCGAGTCGCCGGCATGGAAGTGAAGCTGGAACCGGGGCGGCGTCAGGTGGAAGCCCCACCAGTCGAGCCGGCCGATGGGCACGAAGGTCTTGGTCAGCTTGGTGCCCTTCTTGGGAACCAGCACCAGCCCGAGCAGGCGCCCGTAGAACTTGCCGTTGTTGCCCCACTCGAAGCCGATCTTGGTGTTCGGCGGCGCCTTGGGCTTGCCGGGATCACCGATGGGCGGCCAGAAGTGCCGGCCGCTGTTGCCGCCGCCCTTCCAGGTGGGAAGCTGGATGTAGGGGGCGAACCCGCGCCTGATCTCGTTGAGGGCGCGCTGGAACCGGCTCTTGACGATGTTGATGCCGTTGCGGATGGAACTGCTCAGCCGCTGGAGAGCCCGGGTGATCATGTCGAACGCCTGCCGCAGGAAGGCACGGATGGCGCCGAAATAGGTGATCGCCAGCATGGTCAGCGCGGTGATGACAAAGGCGATGATGGCCGTGGCGACCGCCGCCTTCCAGCTTCCGGTGATCGCGTAGGCGGTGATGCCCGCAAGGACGCCCACGATGGCCGAGGTGATCGCGATCGAGACCAGGGTGAACAGCCCGCTGGGGTCGGAATTGTTGACCGGGTCGGCGTGGGCGTACAGGTACTTATGCAGCGACATGGGGTCGAACAGGCTGCCCTCGGCGGGGTCGGGGTTGATGAATCGGCCCAGGGCCTGGGCGTAGTAGCGGGCCCGCAGGTAATAGAAGCCGATGTTGGGATCGTGCTGCTCCCCGTTGTGGCGGAATTCGTTGGGGGTGGTTCCGGTGGCGGAGAGCAGTCCGCCGAAGGCCTCGTAGTTGTAGGTGTCGGTCACGGCGCCGGCGTCATCGGCGAGCTGCCGGGTGGACATCTGGCCATCGTAGAGGAAGTAGCTGACCCCCGCGGACCTGTTCATGGCGATGCGATCATCGCCGTAGACGTAATCGACCACGGAAGCATCCCCGGCCGCCGGCGTGCGCACCTCCAGCACGACCTGGGCGAAGTCCCGATTGGTGTCCACCAGGTAGTCGGTCCGCAGCGCGCCGGTATCCTTCGCGATGCGCACACCGTCCGCGTCGTAGACGTAGGTCACCGCGCCGGAGAAATCGATCTCCGTGGTCGCGGCGGTGAGGCGGTTCTGGTGGTCGTAGGTGTAGGTGTCCTGGCGCGTACCGTCCGAGCGGGTGAGGGTGTTGCCGTTGTGATCATACGCGTACGTGTAGGTGGTCACCGTGGTCGCGCCCAGCGGGGCGGTCCCCACGACCAGGTAGAGCATGCTCTGCTGATGCATGGCGTGGACGTTCTCGGGACAGAGCAGCATCACCGGCAGCACGAAGAGCGACACGGTCCTGACCAGCGCCCGGCGGAGGCGCCGCCGCCGCCCGAGACCGCCGCCCGGCATCAGCAGGGTCAGCGGCGTCAGCAGGGTCAGTCCGGTGGCGATGCCGAACGCGATCATCCCGCGGTGGGCGTTCTTCGACGGCGGGAGGGAAGCCTGGTGCGTCCTGCTCCTCCGTTCGGCGGCGGCCATGTTCCGGGTCACGATTTCGGAGGTGAGCCGGTCGTTGTCATCGTAGACGTAGCTCACCGTTTCGAGTCCGTCCGAACGCAGCAGCCGGTTGCCGGCCGGGTCGTAGCTGTAGCCGATGACGCGCAGCCCGCTGCCCGGATCGTCAATCCGCTCCTGGGTCAGGCGATACAGCCCGTCGTAGGTGTAGTCGACGCTGCGCCCGGTGTGCTCGACGACGCGGAGGCGATTGCCGCGCGGACCGAGGGTGTAGACGTAGGATGACCGGACCGCTCCGCCCGGCGCGCGGTTGACCACCCGGGTCAACCGGTTGAGATCGTCGTAGGTGTACTCGGCGACCACTCCGTTCGGATAGGTCAGGGTGGCGCGGTTGCCGACCGCGTCGTAGGTGTAGCGGGTGATTCCGTTGTCGGGGGCGGTCACCGTCTCCAGCCGGTTCAGCGCGTCGTAGGCGTATCGGGTCGTCCCCGCCACGGTGGTCACCGCGGTGCGGTTGCCCACCGCGTCGTATTCGTAGGAAATCACGCC